>CAZJYF010000670.1:0-2288 GCA_964549665.1 uncultured Saprospiraceae bacterium | reverse complement strand
ATATAATAACCTTTATTGTGGTTACGATGAGCGGTTTCCCGGTTTTGATTTCGGGCGCTACCGCCTTCTATCTCTGCCACGTCTGCCGCCACCGCCACCGCCACCTCGTCTTTCTCTGCCACCCTCGCGACGTCCACCCCGGCCACCTCTGTCCTTCTTATCTGTCCCAACATTGGGAGAGAGGTCGCGTTTTCCAAGAACTTCTCCTTTGCATATCCAGACCTTGATACCGATTTTGCCGTAAACGGTTTGGGCTTCCGTCAAAGCATAA
Source organism: uncultured Saprospiraceae bacterium (assembly GCA_964549665.1). GTDB lineage: Bacteria > Bacteroidota > Bacteroidia > Chitinophagales > Saprospiraceae > CAZJYF01. The sequence continues at coordinate 2,017 of CAZJYF010000670.1, read as the reverse complement.
TCGATGTCGGCGCGAAAGGTGTGCAAAGGAGTACGTCCTTCCTTGTATTCTTCCGACCGAGCCATTTCGGCTCCATTCAACCTGCCGGAAATTCGCACTTTTATCCCTTCGGCGCCAGCCCGGATGGTAGATTGTATGGACATTTTGATTGCCCGGCGATAGTTGATTCGCGCTTCGATTTGCTTGGCAACCGATTCGCCAACGACATAGGCGTCCAACTCCGGTTTGCGAATTTCAATAATATTAATTTGGATATCGCTACCCGTCAATTTGCGCAGCTCTTCCCGAATCCTATCCACTTCCTGGCCACCTTTTCCAATGATGATTCCCGGACGAGAGGTGTGAATGGTCACGGTAATTCTTTTCAGTGTCCGTTCAATGATTATGCGGGCAATGCCCCCTTTGGCTACCCGCGCCCGCAGATAGGTTCTGATTTTATCATCTTCAACGACTTTTTCTCCAAAATTTTTACCTCCAAACCAGTTCGAATCCCAGCCCCTGATGATGCCTAAACGATTTCCAATAGGATTTGTCTTTTGACCCATGTTTCTGAATGTTGATTGATAAACGCCGTTTTTTAATTGATGAGAACCAATTATCAATCAGCATTTATCAATTAAAAAGTTATTCTTCTTCATCATAATTTGCTTCCTGATAACCTTCTTCGTCTCTATCCAGGAGGATGCGATTTTCGACGACCAAGGTCACATGATTCGTACGCTTGCGAATGCGGTGGGCGCGCCCGTGTGGGGCTGGCCGGAACCGTTTCAACATCGTGCCTTCATCCACCAATGCCGTTTTCACAAATAAATCAAAATCATCTGCATTTTCTACGCCATTCAATTTGTATTCCCAATTGGCAATGGCGGAAAATAATACCTTTTCTAACCAAGTGGCGGCTTCCTTCTTGGTGAATCGCAGAATATCCAATGCCTCATCGATGCTCTTGCCCCGAATATTATCGGCAACCAACCGCATCTTTCGTGCCGACATCGGGCAATTTTTGAGTTTTGCTATTGCTTCCATTTTATCATTGATTGCTGGCGATTGATTTTTGAAAATTGAGAAAGTGACCCAATTGTCAAACACAACCCCTGAATAACCAATTGCAAATTGAAGGGTGCCCAAAGTTAGGTGTTTCGATTATTTTTATAATCGTTGAGTTGCAAACACACAGTCCTAACTATTGAACGCACTCCCAATTTATCTTTTCCTTGTTCCGGCATGGCCTCTGAACTGCCGGGTCGGAGAAAATTCTCCTAATTTATGCCCTACCATGTTTTCGGTGATGAAAACGGGAACAAAGGTTTTGCCGTTATGCACCGCAATGGTCAGTCCCACCATGTCCGGCACAATCATGGATGCACGAGACCAGGTTTTTATAACCGACTTTCGCTGCGACTCCTTTGACTTTTCCACTTTCTGCATCAACTTGTGAAAAACGTAAGGTCCTTTTTTTATTGAACGAGCCATATTTAAATGGTTTGTGGTTTGTGGTTTGTGGTTTTTTTGCTGTTAAACTACCGACCTCAAACTATCACTTTTTGGATTTGGATTTTCGCTTTTGAAGAATCAATTTGCTCGATTTCTTCTTCACATTCCGGGTTTTCTGCCCTTTTGCCATTATACCTGTACGGGAACGGGGATGCCCACCAGAAGCTTTCCCTTCGCCACCACCCATCGGGTGGTCAACGGGGTTCATCACTACTCCTCTTACTCGTGGACGCCTGCCCAACCAACGCTTTCTTCCAGCTTTTCCCAAAACCTGCAAGCCGTGGTCGGGATTAGAAGAACTCCCGATGGTAGCTTTGCAAGTCAAAAGAATCCGACGCACCTCGCCGGATGGCAATTTGATGATGGCATACTTGCCTTCCCTTCCCATCAGGGTTGCCGTTGTTCCTGCCGACCGGGCCAAGGCGGCGCCTTTTCCCGGAGTCATTTCAATGGCGTGAATATCAGCTCCAAGTGGTATTTCGCTCAAAAAAAGCGCATTACCGGTTTGGGGCGCAGCCTCTTT
>CAZJYF010000669.1:0-2296 GCA_964549665.1 uncultured Saprospiraceae bacterium | reverse complement strand
AATTCAAACTTGGATGGTCGTGGGGAAGGTAGTTCAGTGGGCAGTAGGCAGTTTGGCAAAGAACGGTATTAAGGCATCACCTCGTTGCTATCCCTCAAAACCACTCCGCCGAGGCAACACCTTAATACCTGAAAAAAACGTCAACAATTCACTCGAACAATGAAATAGTTTTGTTTAGATAAGTAGTTACACATGAAGCTGGGATGCCCGACTGTAAAAAAGCATTCCAGTTTTTTTTTGACCCATTCTGAAGTTAGGAAGGCCTTGATAATGAATGAACCGACTCTTCCACTACTTTCCAGTCAGCATTTCTTTCAGCGCGGCCATGCTCTGTTTTTCATCAAAAATGGCTGGAATGGGAATCGAAAATCCGGAAACCGTCGAACTGCGGATAGTACCTTCTCTGGCTTTCAAAATTTGTTCGTATTTACCCGCCCTCAGTTGGTATTGTTCCACCATTTTAGTTTCCGGGTCAACCATCCAATATTCGCCGACACCGTGTTCCTCGTAATCGGCGAACTTTGTTTTTCTATCGTGCATTTGGGTTGAATCAGAGAGGATTTCAACGACGAAATCGGGAAAGGGGAACAACTTCTGTTTGGGTTCAAAATCTTTCGACCGCTCTTTTTTGAAAAAACAAAGGTCCGGTTCGTAGTCGTTTCGGCTAAGGGAAACCATAATTTTTTCGACCCCCACATAGCCCAAATCGTGAAGGATTACATAAGGGTTTAAAAGCATCAGAAGATTTCGCGTCGCGTCATTATGTTCCTTCACCACCGGCGAATGGATGATAATTTCTCCGTTCACAAACTCCGCCTTCATCGTCTCATCGATTGTATCGTAAAATTCGCGGCGCTTCTTTTGTTCTTTGGTCAATTCATCCTGCACCCTTTCGACGATGAGTTTGGCTTGCGGTTTAGAGAGGATTTCCTGCACTATTTCTTTTGAATTTGCCATGATTGTTGATGTTCGATTTTTCCAAAATTACAAGTTTGCAACAAAAGGTTGAATTGGATTTAAAAGCTAATCGCCGGTGGTTAACTATTACTTTCTAAGTAAAATCTCTTTCAGCGCGGCCATGCTCTGTTTTTCATCAAAAATGGCTGGAATGGGAATCGAAAATCCGGAAACCGTCGAACTGCGGATAGTACCTTCTCTGGCTTTCAAAATTTGTTCGTATTTACCCGCCCTCAGTTGGTATTGTTCCACCATTTTAGTTTCCGGGTCAACCATCCAATATTCGCCGACACCGTGTTCCTCGTAATCGGCGAACTTTGTTTTTCTATCGTGCATTTGGGTTGAATCAGAGAGGATTTCAACGACGAAATCGGGAAAGGGGAACAACTTCTGTTTGGGTTCAAAATCTTTCGACCGCTCTTTTTTGAAAAAACAAAGGTCCGGTTCGTAGTCGTTTCGGCTAAGGGAAACCATAATTTTTTCGACCCCCACATAGCCCAAATCGTGAAGGATTACATAAGGGTTTAAAAGCATCAGAAGATTTCGCGTCGCGTCATTATGTTCCTTCACCACCGGCGAATGGATGATAATTTCTCCGTTCACAAACTCCACCTTCATCGTCTCATCGATTGTATCGTAAAATTCGCAGCGCTTCTTTTGTTCTTTTGTCAATTCATCCTGCACCCTTTCGACGATGAGTTTTGCCTGAGGTTTGGAGAGGATTTCCTGCACTATTTCTTTTGTATTTGACATGATTACTGCGTTCTATTTATCCAAAATTACAAATAATCACGCTTGAAAACAAAGCCGAATTTGCAAGGAGATAAAAATTATTCCCCCAACTTGACGGTTAATGTGAATAATAGAAACCTAAAAAAACCGGTCGGAGAATTCTTTTTTTTGGCGCACTCAATGTGTCGTTTTCCCTTTGTAATGATCGGTAAAAACAACATCCTTCGGCTCCCACAGTTCAATTTTGTGGCCCTCGAGGTCTAATATCCATGCGAACTTTCCATAGTCGAATTCCTCCATTTCTCCAACTACTTCGACGCCTTCTTGCCGAAGCGCTTCCAACAATTTTTCGAGATTTTCCACCCGGTAATTGACCATGAACTCTTTCCCGGAAGGGGCAAAATAAGTAGTGTCTTTCGCAAAGGGACTCCAGACGGTATATGCCCTTTGGTCGGGCGCATCCGTATTCCGCCATTCGAAAATGGAACCATGTTCGTCTATTGTCAAACCCAAATGCTTGTGGTACCATTCTCTGCTTTTTTCAGGGTCTTTACTCTTAAAAAAAATGCCGCCAAGGCCGGTTACTCTTTTCATGATTGTTTTTTTT
>CAZJYF010000668.1:0-2300 GCA_964549665.1 uncultured Saprospiraceae bacterium | reverse complement strand
ACTTTTTGGGTTTGGGTTTCAAGGATGTAAATATATAGAAAATAAATAAATTTATACGGCCTGAACTTCCTAATGATAATTATATTCTTAAAATGCCACTTGCCAGAAAAAAGTTTGTGCTTTTTTGGCTTTCAGGGTCATTCCGCTATTTTACTTTTTTTTTCAAAGCCACCGGATGGTCCAATCAATCAATTTCTGTTTAAAACTATTGTAGGGCGGCATCAATAAATCCACGGCGCTCGGGAGAATCTGCTGATAAACAGCGCGAGCATTGGAAAAGGCCTCGAAGCCAAAGCGACCGTGCCCCTTTCCTATGCCGCTATTGTTGGAGCCTCCGAAGGGCAAATGGAGGTTGTTGTAATGCACCACGTTTTGATTGATGCAGCTACCTCCGGCGCGAGTGTTTTTCAGGATGCGCTCGATGTTTCTACTGCTTTTGCTGAAAATGTAGAGCGCCAAAGGTTTTTCACCGGAATTGATGAAATCAACAGGTTCCTGAAGGTTTTTGAAGGTGATGACCGGCAAAACCGGCCCGAAAATCTCCTCTTGCATCAGCTTGGAATTTCTATCCACATTGGAAACCAGCGTGGGTTCGATATAGTCCTGACTGGCATCGAACTTGCCTCCGATTTCAATCGTGGCCCCATCCCGGACTGCGTCCTCCACATAGCCTTTCACCCGTTGGAAATGCCGGTCGTTGACCATGCGGCAATAATTCGAAGAACCTCCAACCTCCTCGCCGTAGAATTCCCTGATTTTTTGCCGAACCAAATCGACGAATTGCTTTTTTTTGGTTTCATGCACCAAGATGTAATCAGGGGCTAAACAAACCTGTCCGTTATTTACAAACTTACCCCAAGCGGTGCGGGCGGCAGCAACAGGCAGGTTGGCCGTCTCGTCGATGATGGTGGGCGATTTTCCACCTAATTCCAAGGTGACCGAAGCGAGGTGTTTGGCCGCTGCTTCCATGACGATTTTTCCGATGGCCGGCGCCCCGGTAAAATAAATGTGGTTGAACGGCAACTTTAGCAAAGCCTGCGAAACCTCTACACCTCCTTCCAACAGGACAACTTCTTTCTCATCAAATATTTCCCCGATAATTTTTTTCATCAGAGCAGCGGTAAAGGGCGTGTGTTCCGAAGGTTTTAAAAAAACGCAATTGCCCGCGGCGATAGCGGAAACAAGGGGACCGAAAGTCATATTCAAAGGAAAATTCCAGGGAGAAATGATGAGGACCAGGCCCTTCGGTTCATATTGTATCCACGACCGTCCGCCAAACAAGGAAAAGGGTGTGGGTACCCCTTGGGGTGACATCCACCGGCGCAGATTGCTTTTGGCGTGTTTGATTTCACTGGTTACGGGGAGAATTTCGGTGAGATCCACTTCAGATGGATGTTTTCGAAAATCCCGGAAAAGCGCATCTTTAAAATCTTTGCGGTATCGCAAAACGGCTTCGTGGAGTTTTTTCAATTTGGCAATGCGTTCACTAGCCGTTGCACTGGCAATCTGAAATTGATAGGCTTTTTGCAATTGGAAAATCCGGTCAATGTCCGATGCTACATTTGGTTTGGAAGTGGTTGTATTCATGCGTGAAATTATTTTTTAAGCGCTAGGAAGCAGAACGAAGTTGTTGATTATCATGGTGTAATCTCCACATCTATGTGTCTCCCTGTTTAGAATTAAGTTGGCAACCATAATTAAGCGATGCATCCCTTCCAAGGGGTTTCTATCCCTTGTGAAACAGGGACAAGGGGTTGAAACCCCTTGGAGGAAGGCGACATAATTTTCATCCTGTGCTTCAACCCATTTTGCGCAACTCTTTTTTCAAAATCTTCCCCGTCGCGCTCATCGGCAGGGAGTCCATGAATTGCACCACGCGGGGATATTTGTAGGAAGCGATGTGGGCTTTGGTCCAGGCGATGATTACCTCTTCCGAAGCCGTAGCCCCTTCTTTTAGAACAACACAGGCCTTTATTTCTTCTCCAAATTTTTCATCAGGCACCCCTATTACGGCGACGATGGAAATGGCTTCATGCTTAATCATAACCTCTTCCACCTCCCTCGGATACACATTGAAACCTCCCCGGATAATCATATCTTTCGTTCTATCCACGATGTAAAAATAGCCATCCTCATCCATCACGGCAATATCCCCCGAATGCATCCACCCGCCCCGGAGGGCTTTTTTATTTTCTTCGGGACGTTTGTAATAGCCGGTCATGACGTTGTGCCCTCGATACAACAATTCGCCCTTTTCGCCAACAGGAAGAGGCTTGTCATTTTCATCGGCCACCATCACC
>CAZJYF010000667.1:0-2300 GCA_964549665.1 uncultured Saprospiraceae bacterium | reverse complement strand
CTATATCCTAGCGATTTTATTTTTTTGGAGCGAAATTTTGGAATCCTCCTAATTAGGGTTTGTCGGTAAATAAGTGGGGCTTAACGTGAACAGAATACTATTTCGTCAGATTCAATTTACCATTTTTACCTTGACTTTGACAGTTATTTTAGATAAAATAATGATAACCAATATATTAAGATTTCAAAAACAGCAAAGTTGCCACTACATATATTGTTTTAGCTAATTTGCAGTCAATCTGCGAGGCGAGGCATTGAGTTCGCAGCGAGGGTGGATGTGGCGTTTAGTTTTCCACCGGCATCGTATTTTTTATCGGCTTGATATTTAAAGCAGCCAGGATAGCTTCGGCCAAATCTTCGTGCTTAGCTTTCAAGAACAATAGTTGCCCGTTAAGTTTCACTTTGGAGACTTGCAGGGAATTGAGTGCGGATTTTATTTTTTCCACCGAGCAATCTTCCACTTTTTTTTGTCGAAGGATTATCTCCAGGTTTCTTTCCAGCACAAAAGCGATAAAGCATAGAACAAAGTGCCCACGAATGCGGTGCGGCGTCCAATGAAATATGGGGCGTGTCCGCATAGTGGATTTGAGTACCCGGAAAGATTCCTCAATTTTCCAAAGTAGATGGTAATTTTCAATGACCTTGTCATAGGGAATGTTTTCATCGGAAAACTGAATACCATAATAACCATCCCAGGCAGCATCGTTTTTTATTTTCAGCTCGTCCAGTCCCATAGGTTTTTCCTTGCCTTGGACCAGGATATATCGTTTGGCGCCTTTTTTTGAAGTGGGCACCTTCCCCTGCTCAAGCATCTTTGTGGCTTTTTCAATAAGGCGTTCCCTTTTTTGTTTATCCATGGCGGCTCGTTTGGCAGACCAGGTGATCACTATTTGGTCGCTCAATTGATGAACCTTGCCCGGTTCATCCTTGTAGTTGACTTCATGCTCAGGAATGATTTTGTATTTGAAGCGTACTTCTCCGGTTTCTTTATCGACCCGCTCATTGTAATCATCTTGTTTGAACACCTGCTCCCGAATCACTCTTGCTTCATTTTTCAACCGGCAACTCACCACATACTCATAACCTGATGCCTTGATGAGTTGTAAATTCGCCCCACTATTGAGCCCTTTATCGGCAACCAGAATGAGCTTGCCAATTTCAAATCGTTGCTTCAATGACTTGAGTGCCTTGACCAAAGTCTTTCCATCGAAAACATTGCCGGCAAACAGTTCATGACCAATGGGACGACCTTCTCTATCTATTAACAAGCCCATCACCACTTGTACTTCATTGAACTTGCCGGCTTTGCTAAAACCGAATTCCCGCAACTCGTCCGAGCGCACACTCTCGAAATGAAAGGTGGTCACATCATAAAATACCACATCCACTTTCATGTTGAACAAACTGCGATGGCGCTCAAACAAGGCTCGCTCTATAATTGCTTTGCGTTTTGCCAACACATCCAGTGAGCGGTACAGATGCTGTATTGGCAGTTCTTCAACCAAATCCAAATATCGCCCTTGATGCTGCCACGAACCATATTTGCTCGAAGGGTTCAGTAACCGCTCCACACACAAATAAAATACGACCTTGCTCAAATCGAAGCGAATGCCATCTGTCCGACTGGCGCGTAATAATATCTTATCCAATTGAAACTTGTTCCAGATTTTCCGATAAACCACATGACCATAGCAAAGCCTTGCCAGTTCTTCCATCTCTATTTGTTCCGGTGACCGACCGGCTATCTTCAATAGTCGTTTTCCCAAACGAAGGATTTGCTCATTGCCGTCCAGTTCATCATAGCGACCCAGATGTGCCACCACCCGGTGTTTGTTTTTTCCTGCTTCCCGATAGGATTCTACTACTTGAAGATAGTAGTAATTCTTCGACCTGGTAACTTTTATGAACATACTGCAATATAGCAGTATTTTATCTTAAATGATTGATTGTTAGTAATTTGTGGAAAACTTGGTTGCCACTACGCATTTTATTTTTCCCAAAACAAACCAAACCCTATCTGCCTGATTATCAATATGATACGTTTTATTAACAATAACTACACCTAGGTCCACTGTCAAAGTCAAGAAAAAGAAATTCAGTCTTGATTTTTGGTTCTTTTCATCAAGGAAAAGAACCAATGATTTAACATCCTAAATCATTGGTTTTAAACTTAACCAATTGTCCTTTTTGTCTTGATACAAAAAGAACGAAAAAAATCAAGACTGTTTTCATTTCTTAACGCTGCGTAGATTCAAAAAACCTAAACTCCGCAAACTCGCTTTGCTCAAACAGTACGGAGTT
>CAZJYF010000666.1:1185-2318 GCA_964549665.1 uncultured Saprospiraceae bacterium | reverse complement strand
GTCCGGGTGGGGCAGGTCACTTTAATAGAAGGCGATAGCATCCGAACGGGGGTGACGGCTATCCTCCTGCATCCCGGCAATATTTTTCAGGAGAAGTTGCCTGCCGCCATATACATCGGCAATGGTTTCGGCAAATTGACAGGCTACAGCCAAGTCGAAGAATTGGGGAATATCGAAACACCCATCATTTTGACCAATACCCTAAGCGTACCCACCGCTGCCGATGCACTGATCGATTATACTTTTTCATTTGAAGAGAACCGGCAAGTGCGTTCCGTCAATCCGGTGGTTGGAGAAACCAACGACGGTAGGTTGAACGACATCCGGGGCAGGCATATTGAAAAAAAGCAGGTGCTTGATGCTATTCGGAAAGCGGCTGCGGGGCCGGTAGCGGAAGGCAACGTCGGTGCTGGAACGGGAACGATCTGCTTTGGATTCAAAGGAGGTATTGGCACCGCTTCGAGAAAACTGCCCAAGAATTTGGGTGGCTACACCGTTGGTGTTTTGGTGCAAACCAATTTTGGCGGTGTCTTGCAAATTGACGGCGTACCGGTTGGAAAAGAACTTGGCAAATACTACTTGCACGACAAACTCAACAACTCAGCCGACGGTTCCTGCATGATCGTTCTTGCGACAGACGCCCCCCTCGACGCGCGCAATTTGAAGCGACTGGCAAAACGGGCGATTTTGGGCTTGGCGAAAACGGGAGGCATCGCTTCCAACGGTAGCGGCGACTATGTGATTGCCTTTTCAACTGCCAAAGACTTGCGCATTCCGTATCAGTCTAAGGAGCCTTTTTACAAAACCCAAACCCTTCGCAATGACCGTTTGTCGCCCCTTTTTATGGCCACTATCGAGGCGACGGAGGAAGCGATATTGAATTCTTTATTTGCCGCCAAATCCATGCAGGGAAAAGACGGACTTTCCATTTCTGCCCTTCCGGTAGATAAAGTGTTGGATATCCTTCGGAAGTACAAACGGCTGAAGTGAGTTTTGAGAAGTTTGAAGTTCATTGTTCGGTGTTCAAAGTTTCTTCCACATCAATGTGCACCTGTTGACCCGTTTGATTCAACAATGTCTTCGCCAAATTGAGAATTGAACCAATGACCAATGACTCCCAATGACCAATGACT
>CAZJYF010000666.1:0-1085 GCA_964549665.1 uncultured Saprospiraceae bacterium | reverse complement strand
CTTCGCCAAATTGAGAATTGAACCAATGACCAATGACTCCCAATGACCAATGACTGATTTGAACCTGATTATTCACCTAAAAATAGTAATAATGCAGAACCTAAAAACACTTGCACCCTTCTTACTTTTTGTTTTACTTTTTCCAATTTTATCTTTTTGTCAAGACGATGAAGAGGTAGAAATTTCAACTGAAAAAATCACCGAAAATATTTACGCCCTCTACGGCCGGGGCGGCAACCTCGGTCTCTGCGTCGGAGACGATGGCGCTATTTTGATTGACGACCAATATGCACCTCTCACGGAAAAAATTTCGGCAGCCATTGCGGAAATCACCGACAAGCCCGTCAAGTTTCTGATCAACACGCATTGGCACGGCGACCACACGGGCGGAAACGAAAATTTTGGCAAAAAAGGCGCGATCATCTTCGCCCAGGAAAACGTCCGAAACCGGATGAGCAAAGAGCAAATCAGAGAACCTGCACGTCGCAATGTGCCGGCTTCTCCAAAAATTGCTTTGCCCGTTATCACCTTTAAAGAAGACTTGACCTTCCATCTGAACGGGGAAGACATCCTGGTATTTCACATTCACAACGCACATACTGACGGGGATGCCATCGTTTATTTTCCCCAAAGTAATGTGGTTCACATGGGCGATACCTTTTTCAACAGCCGCTTTCCGTTTATCGACCTAAACTCCGGGGGCGGAGTGGAAGGAATGATAAGGGCCGCCAACAAGGTGCTTTTTCTGGCTGACGATGCTACCAAAATCATTCCCGGCCACGGCAAGGTAGGTGGCAAACAGGAACTGAGGGCCTTCCGGGATATGCTGATTACCATCCGAGACCGGGTGAAAAAAGCGATTAAGAATGGAAAATCCCTGGAAGAAATAAAAACCGCAGGATTGACCGAAGGATACGAAGATTGGGGGTCTGGCTTTATTAACTCCGAGCGGTTTTTGGATATTCTTTATTCCGACCTGGGGAAATAATAGGGGGAATGATACTTTTATCCCTTTGATTGGACAGGGAAAGAGGCTGTCTCATACATACGTATGTAAAAGACCCGATTTGCAAAATTTTTATAAT
>CAZJYF010000665.1:0-2327 GCA_964549665.1 uncultured Saprospiraceae bacterium | reverse complement strand
GAATTTCCCCGTTGATTGTTTTATATTTTTCATCGGAACAATCGTCGTAACAAACCAGCTCAAATTCTATTTGGCAGTCAAGGCACTGCCGGTGCAGCGTTTCCACCAAATTTCGAATATCGAAGTTGTAAACAGGAATCAGGATGGAAAGCATCTTGTCATTGGTCAGAAATACCGTAGCTCCCAGCTTTGTCTCGGAGAAGTGCCCTGTGTTTCTTCTCCGAGACAAAGCTGGGAGCTACGGTATTCGGTTGCGTTGAAAAACGGAAAAATCAGAAACTTCTTTTACCTTTGTAAAATTACAAAATCACATTCATTTTATGGCAAACGAGCGAAAATTCGAATCCATCCTGAACGATAAATCCTTGAAGCCTGAGTTTCGGGAAATTGCTTTCAAAGTGCTTGAGAATGAACGAATTTCGGAGGAAGAGGGGCTTCTTTTATTCGAAGAGGGGGACTTGGGTTTTGTAGGTATGCTCGCCAATTATATCCGCGAGAAAAAGCACGGCGATAATACCTACTTCAACCGCAACTTTCACATCGAACCTACAAACGTTTGCATTTATTCCTGCTCCTTTTGTTCCTATTCGCGCCTCATTAAGAAGCGAAGCGAAGGTTGGGAATATTCGATGGAGGAGATGCTGGAATTGGTCAAAAAAAAGGATGCCGAGCCGGTTACGGAGGTGCATATTGTGGGAGGGGTTTTGCCCCAATACGACCTCGCTTTTTATGTTGAATTATTTCAAAAAATAAAAGCCCATCGCCCCGAATTGCACATCAAAGCGTTGACCCCTGTTGAATATCATTATATTTTTAAAAAGGCAAAAGTCGATTATGCCGAGGGGATGAAAATCGTGAAAGAGGCGGGGTTGGACTCCATGCCAGGCGGTGGCGCAGAGATTTTTCACCCTGAAATCAGAAAACAAATCGCCGGAGACAAGTGCAACGCTGAGCAATGGCTGCAAATCCACGAGACATGGCATCGACTTGGAGGTCGCTCAAACGCAACCATCTTGTACGGGCATATTGAACGCTTCAAACATCGCGTTCACCACTTGGAAACCTTGCGCCGATTGCAAGACCGGACCAGTGGGTTTCAGACTTTTATCCCATTGAAATTCAGGAACAAAGGCAATCAAATGGCACATATCCCAGAAGTTACGGCGGTGGAAGATTTGCGCAATTACGCCATTAGCCGGATATATTTGGACAACTTCGAGCACCTCAAAGCCTACTGGCCGATGATTGGCCGCGAAACCGCGCAATTGTCCCTCGCTTTTGGCGTAAATGACATGGACGGAACGATTGACGACACCACCAAAATATATTCCATGGCGGGTTCGGAAGAGCAGCATCCGGCATTGAGTACGCAGCAATTGGTGGAACTGATAAAACGGGTTGGGCGGAAGCCAATCGAACGGGATACGCTGTACCGGCAAATTCGGGATTATTCGGATTTTGTTTTCGAAGAGCAGGAACAGTTTCAAAAATACACCTCCCTGCCGGTAGTCAATAATGGATGATGGAAAAAGAGATTTATATTCTCCGGCACGGAGAAACGGATTTAAACAGGCAGGGAATAATTCAGGGAAGTGGGGTAGATGCGGGTCTGAATGAGAAGGGAAGGCAGCAGGCCCAGGCTTTTTTCAATTATTATCAATACATTGATTTTGAGGTAGTTATGACCTCTGCTTTGAAACGGACACATCAAACGGTGGCTTCGTTTCTAAAACTGAATATTCCCTGTGAACAGTTTCCCGATATCAATGAAATTGGTTGGGGCATACACGAAGGAAAGCAAAATACTTCGGCGATGCACCAGAAATTTCTGGCCGTTACGAGGGCTTGGCAGGCGGGCAATTTTGATGCAAAACTGGAAGGGGCAGAAAGCGCAAACGAATTAGCCACCCGTATTCACCATTTTGTGGAGGCATTAAAAATCAGGAGAGAAAAGACGATTTTGGTTTGTTCCCATGGCAGGGCGATGCGCTGCATGATGTGCGTTTTGAAAGGCTTGCATTTGGGAGAAATGGAACGTGTGAATCACGCAAATACGGGATTGTATAAAGTCCTTTGGAACGGGAAAGGATTTGTTTTTGAGTTGGAAAACGATTTGCGGCATTTAGCAGGGAGAGAAAGTGAGAAAAGTGAGAAAATGAGAGAGTGAGAGATGTGAATTTTAATTCCACCTCTAACTCTGATAATCAATCTTTTGGATAATGAAAAAAATAAAAGTATCGGCGGTTAGTTATTTGAATACGAAGCCTTTTTTGTACGGGATTTTCAAAAACAAAATGGAAGAAGAAATTGATTTGCAATTGGATATC
>CAZJYF010000664.1:0-2328 GCA_964549665.1 uncultured Saprospiraceae bacterium | reverse complement strand
GCATTTCTGCCCGAAGAAAAAATCAGAGGATATTCAAAAAATAGCCACCACCCTAAAAAAATAAGGCGAGCAATCACATCGCACCGCTCAACTTCCTACCCTTGCTGCATTTCTGCCCTGGGGGAGTTCGGAAGGAACTGGTCGTATGACGCTCGCCGGGCGCAAAAGTACATATTTGGTGGAAAGCGGCAAAGAGCCTGGCGAAATAAAATTTAGAAATGAAATTTCAAACTGTCTCCTGCAATAAAGTGTTAATTTGCCTGTCAACTAAATTTTTCTGCTTTCAAAACATACTCATTTTTGTCGCAAAAAATCACACGCAATGAAATTGATTCCTTTTTTGCTACCACTGCTCCTTGGGTCTGCCTGTTCCGGTTCACACGAGAAAAAACTTGTTGAAAATGCCGTACAGGAACAGGGAAAAAAGGACAAGGCGGAACAAATTATCGGGAAAGTCCTTGACAGACATGGCAGCCGAAAGATCGCTCATTCAAAGATTTCTTTTGATTTTCGGGGCACGCATTATATCGCTACGAGAGAAGATGGGAACTACGCCTACGAGCGAATTTTTACAGGTCAAGAGGGTCAGATTCACGATATTTTGACCAATGCCGGATTGACCAGATCCCTAAACGGACAATTGGTGACCCTGACTTCCAAAGACAGTGCCGCCTATGCCAGTTCTATCAATTCGGTGATTTATTTCGCACTATTGCCCTATTTTTTGCAAGACCCGGCAGTACAAAAAGAATATTTCGGCGAAGCGACGATAAAAGGGCATGACTATCACAAAATAAGGGTAACCTTTAAAAAAGATGGGGGCGGTAAAGATTTCCAGGATCAGTTCATGTATTGGATTGACAAAAAGGAATTCACGATGGATTACCTGGCTTACAATTACCATACAGATGGTGGTGGCGCTCGTTTCCGAAAGGCTTACAACATTCGGGAGGAAAAAGGGCTACGATTTGCTGATTACCTCAACTACAAACCGAAGGAAAAAAACTTGAATATTGCCGTATTTGACAAGCTTTTTCAACAAGATGGTTTGGAGGTTCTTTCAAAAATTGAGACTGAAAATATCCGGGTCGAGTAAGGAATATATTTTTGATTCCGGAGGAAGCCTTCCACGCTAAACAAGCTTGCATAATATCAGCAAAAATTTCTCCGAACCAAAAAAATGGAAAGCGCGAGCCTGTTTCAGAGAAGGAACTATTTTTATAATGGATCCTTTTCCTTTGAGGAAACAGAGGGCAGGAACTAATTCCCAGATAGAAATAATTATCCCTACCATCCGTCATTCGGCAATCACCTCCCTTGTCCGCATATCGTATTTATCACCTTCCTTCAAAAAGTAAAATAGGGAATTTTTCTTTGGCAAGTTTTTCAATTCAGCTCCTTCCCGCGACCAAAAGGAATGGTCATAAATCAGGACATAACTTGAGCCAATCACTTCAAATTGGTCTCCCTTGACAATGATAGCCGTATTTTCATCGATACCGATGCCCAATAATTCCGGTTTGTTATTTATAATGTCGAACAGGTCGAACTGGCGGTTGCGGGCGAGGACGTGCTGATCAATGGCTATGTTTCTAATAAAACCAAATCCTTGCTCGTGGTCCCCCATCATGATTTGGTTGTTTTTGGTATCTCCACGTGCCAGGTAAGAACCTTGGATGGTGGCGCCGGCTGAAGAGCCGCCAACCACCCCGCCCCGGTTCAAAATCTCCCACAGTGTTTTTTCGGTTTTAGTGCCTTTGTAGGCATCCACTAGCCGCCATTGGCGCCCACCCGAAAACCAGACGGCTTTAGCTTTTTTCAATGGCGAAATAAAAGATTCGGAATCTGCTACCTTCGGGTTGCTGGTGTGCAGGACGCTCACATTGGACGCTCCTCTTTCCCGCAGGAAATCCCCATAGGAATCGCCATATTTTTCAGCCCCACCTGCTGTTGGAATGACCACGATCGATGCATCGTTTCCACCGGCTAATTCTATGAATTTTTTTATCAGGTTATCGGATAATCGACCTCCGCCGACGATGAATAAGGTGCCATTTTCCGGGCCCAACGTAAGGCTGTTTGGATATTCAGCCTGTGCCTGACAAGCTGTGTGCACCAGCAAGAAAATGGCTGTGATAAATGCGTGAATGTTTCTGATCATCATTAATTTGATTGCTGAAATAAAGGTGGAAAAGGAAAGCAAGTTACAAATTTAAATACAACGCGAATCGCTGATTGGAGAAATATCAGGAGGAATCATTCCAAAGTTTTGGGGAACGTACCTTACGCTACAAATTTCTCCAAAGTAGTCGGAAAAGCTTTCTCCAA
>CAZJYF010000663.1:0-2329 GCA_964549665.1 uncultured Saprospiraceae bacterium | reverse complement strand
GCCACCGATTATCTCCACCAACCCGCTGCTTTCTTCGATTGTCACCGTCACTCTTTTTACTTTTTTTTCCATGGCAAAAACATTGACGGGCATTTTCAGTTCTTCCTCCGGACCCAAAACCCGCGGCAGGGTGGCTAATACCATCAGTGGTTTTCGCACCGGAACGGTCTTTTCGGCATTTCCGTAAGCCTCGTTGTGGTTTGCTGCGACCACCATGGCCCGCACGCTGCCGACGTAGTTGGGCATGGTAAATTCGTGTTTTGCTTTTTTTCCCTTTTTCAAATAAAAGGGACCTGCGTGCAATACAACGGGTTTGAAGCGGTTGGCATTATTCTTGGCGGACGGGGCTTCAATTTCGGCGTCGCCGCCAATGCTGAGGATGCGCTCTAATTCACCGCCGTAAGCACCCAATACGTAATCGTAAACGTCCCAGGTTTTGACACCCAAAGCCTCCCGCGCATAAAAAGCCGCATGGGGGTCGGGGGTCCGAAAACGGGTCAGATCGAGCAGCCCTTCATCTACTACCGCTATGGAGTAGGCCATGGCGTCGCCATGTTTTTCGGACACTTCCATGGTGAACTTTTGCTTGGGTTTTAGTTCTGCGGGCATTTTCAAAACGGGGGTCAATTTGGTGTCCGGGTTTTCCACCGCAATCGGCAGGACCCCGTACATGCGGATGGGAAGGTCATTTTCCACCTGCGCGTGGGGTTGTACGAGGGTAACGAAGGCGTAAACCGTCGGCGCCATTTCTTCAACCGCTTCGATGCGAAAGGTATTCTCACCTTTTATCGCCTTTTTCCAGAAAGATTCCATCACCCCTGCCCCATTTTCGAGGGTTACCAACACACGACCCGCATTTCCGGCAGGCACTTTCAGGACGATGTTTTCGCCCACCTGGTATTTTTTCTTGTCGGAGGTGAAGGTCATCATTGCAGCGTCTTGGCGTCTTCCATTTCCGTCTTCGTCGTACCTGGGATAGCCTGCATAAAAATAATCTCCAGCACAATGACCCCCATCCGGATCGCAGACCCGGACCAGGTAACGCCCCCAATCATTTACCTTGACTGTCCAGGAGGCTTCGCCTTTGCGGTTGGTGGACAAGGTAGTTTTTTCGAGAGCATTGAGGTGCTGGCTGCTATTGAAAGAGGAGACATCATCCCAAGTCCTGTCCCACCACCATCGCCACTCAACGCGGTATAATCCAATTCTCAACTTCTTATTACTCAAATACTTGCCGTTTTGGTCCACCAATAAAAGCTTGATTTTTCCGTCTTGATTCATATTGATTCGATGCTCGCCATATTCGTTTTTGGGAAGGCGGATGCCGGCATAGGCTTCGTAGGGGCTGTATTCGTAGTTGCTATTCCAGGTGCTAAAATCGCCTCCCTTTTCGAAAGCGCGCGTTTTGAAACTTGCCGTCATTTTTCCGGGTGCGCTTCGCTTGTTGTTGAAAATGGTTGTTCGAAAAGTGGCTGTGCCATTTTGGTTGGTTTTACCGTCAAAAATGGTCGTTGGTTCTGCTTTCATCCTCCGGGCAGGGTCATCAAATTCGTAATCGGGGTAATGCCCGAAAGAGGTATTCGTTTGGCGTACTTCTACCTCAACGACCGCTTTCACATTCTGTGCCGGTGCACCGTGCAACCAATTGATTTGCAGCTTTCCTTCCAAAGGTTCGTCTTTTGCAGAAAGGATTTCTTTTCCAAAATCCAAATCGATTTTCAGCCGGTTGGGTTTGACGGTTTCAATTTTTAAATTTTTTGAAAAATGAGCACCTCCGACTTTCACTTTGGCCGTCCAAGTCCCTGTTGGTGCATCGAAGGAGGTTGCAAGTGGAAGTGGATAAACGCCTTCGATATTTTCTGTGGTCACACGTTTTTGTTGCAGTTGCCCACGCGAATCGTACAATTCAAAGGTGATGGGGTGATTGGCAGGCAGTTTCCCGCTTTTGTCATCCAAAATAAAGTTCAAAAAAAGAGAATCGCCGGGCCGCCAAACGCCCCGGTCTCCGTAAAGGAAACCTTTCAGCCCTTTTTGCGCGACGGTGCCCGCCACATCGAAACGACTCATTGAAAGCGAATTTCCATCCAACAATTTCAAATAGCCCTTCTGCGCCCCAAGACTCGCCACCACGGCAAAAGGGGGGCGTTGCAATTCGAGCTGGGCAATCCCCTCGGCATTCGTCGTCGCGCTTTCCATGAATTGTTGTTGATAATCAAAAAATTCAAGCGTGGCACCGCCCACTGGTTCGGCCGTTTTCAAATTCGAGACGGCAACGAACATAGAACCGTCTTTCCCACCTTTGGCGATAATCCCCACTTCGGAAGCGATG
>CAZJYF010000662.1:0-2329 GCA_964549665.1 uncultured Saprospiraceae bacterium | reverse complement strand
CGTATTGCACCAACTGCCGAGTAGGTCAAATGATGCCGCAGGAGTGTTGAACATATTGAACACCCGCAAAATTCCTAGGCTTTTTATCGTTGGAATACAAACCGATTTGCCCCGTTTTAACAAAATTCAATCCTTGTTAAACATTCAGGGCGACGGGCGCAATACCAACGAGGTGCAGGGTTATTTTGCTCCTGAATTAAATTTATTTACCATTGCCGATGAATTAAAACTCAAGCTGCCCGATTTTCCACCCATGCTGGCTCCTTTTGGAGAATTCAAAGCCGCCCCCAATGCGCAAACCGTTCTTTATCAACGTATTGGAAAAGTTGATACCAAGTATCCGCTCCTGCTTATAGGCGAAGAAAATGAAACAAAAATAGGGGTTCTTGCTGCCGAAGGCCTTTGGAAGTGGCGGCTGTATGATTTTCTCCAGCACCAAAATCACAATATTTTCGAGGATTTGTTGCGTAAAAATTTCCAATATGCCACTTTAAAAGAAGACAAGCGTCGCTTTCGGATTTCTTTAAATAAAAATATTTTTAGAGAAAATGAGAATATTGTTTTCGACGCAGAACTCTACAACGAAAGCTATGAACTAATCAACCTGCCGGACCTCAGCCTGACCATTACCAATAGCGCCGGCAAAGATTTTAATTTCACTTTTGACAAAACTTCCAATGGCTATACACTCAATGCCCGCATTTTCCCGGTAGGTAATTATTCTTTTCGGGGCACTGTTTTTTACAATGGAAAAAACCTGTCCTTCGATGGCCAATTCAGCGTCCAACCTATTCAAATGGAAGTTTTTGAAACAACCGCCGACCACGGAATGCTTCGCCTTTTGAGCAAACAATTTGGTGGTCAACTTTTCTTCCCCAACCAACTTCAGAAATTGGCACAAGCCCTCAACGATAAGCAAATAAAACCCATCATTTATACAACTTCCAAAACGCGTTCGGTCATTAATTTGAAATGGATTTTCTTTGTATTGCTGGCTTTGCTGACCCTAGAATGGTTTGTTAGGAGGTATTTCGGAGGCTATTGAAAAAAGGTAAATTCTTCTGTTGTATCCAAATAATCACCGATGAATCAATCCAATTTGCTACCCCTACTTAAACAAGGACTCCACGAAGACCCGCTTGTTAAAAACCTGCAGTTTGTCAATCTCCTCCCCTACTCCAATGTATTTGATGGGAATTTTAAATTGGTCGGAAATCCCGATGACGACCCCGCCTTTGGCTGTGCCATCTAATTTGGTGAGCGTTAAAGAGGTCACCTCCGTGGCAGCCGTGAATTTTTTTGCTTGTTCAATGGCGTTCTGCCCGGTCGTAGCATCCAAAACCAGGAGCACATCGTGTGGTGCCCCTTCCATTTTTTTACCGATGGAGCGTTTGATTTTTCCAAGTTCTTTCATCAGGTTAATCTTGGTATGCAGTCGCCCGGCGGTATCGATGATGGCGACATCGCAGTCGTTGTTTTGAGCGAATAGGACGGTTTCGTAGGCCACGGCTGCGGGGTCGGTATTCATGCCTTTGCTATAAAAATCGCAACCAACCCTCTTTGCCCAAATTTTCAATTGGTCTACTGCCGCTGCGCGAAAAGTATCCCCTGCTCCTATGACCACTTTTTTACCCTTCAACTTATATTGATAAGCCAATTTTGCGATGGTGGTGGTTTTTCCGACCCCATTGACGCCAACAACCAATATCACGTAGGGCTTTGCAGAAGTTGGGAAAGTAAAATCCTCTAAATCCTGGGTATTATTTTCGGAGAGCAATTGCACGATTTCATCCTTCAATATTCCATTCAACTCACTGGTATTCATATACTTATCCCGTGCTACACGTTTCTCAATCCGCTCGATAATTTTTATCGTGGTATCTAAACCGACATCGGAAGAAATCAGCACACTTTCCAACTCATCCAATACCTCCACGTCTACCCTCGTTTTCCCCGCAATGGCCCTCGATAGTTTACCAAAAATATTGCTTTTGGTTTTCTCTAGTCCTTGGTCTAGTTCTTCCTGTTTTTCTTTGCTAAAAAATTTCTTGATAAAACTCATTTCTTGTCTAAGAGTTTTTGGAAATCAACGCAACGCAAATACTAAAAAGGCTTTTCTTAATTCAAGTTAAGAAAAGCCTTTTGAATGATATTGGGAAATGGACAAGGTGCCTATTATTTGGCAAAAAATTCTTTTACCTTGTCTTTGTGAATCATCATTTCCTTGTAGCTGTATTTGCCACTCTTCGGGTCTTTTACGCTTTTTACGACTTTGACCATATCCCTACCGGAACCTGCAGAAGCAGCCCTTTGTGCCACCCTAGCGTTT
>CAZJYF010000661.1:0-2341 GCA_964549665.1 uncultured Saprospiraceae bacterium | reverse complement strand
ACGATGTTTTCCCTTGTAACCCCACCCTTCAACTCCCCGACAACTTTCACTTCTCCTTCATCTCAATGCCTACAGTGCCCTTATCCGGGGCATAGTTCTAAGCAATGGTTTGAATACGAACCAAGCCTCCCATAATTTTCATGTCCATTTTTTGTTGGTCGTTTGTAAAATAAATATCCATCTTGGTCCCTTTCATGACCGCCAATTCGGGTTGGTTGGTGTCAATGTCGGTTATTTCATATTTTACAAATCCCTCCTTAATTTTTTTCTGAGCGAAGGATGGAGTGCTCACCCAAAGAATAAAGATTGTTAAAAAACAGATTTGCAGAAAATTCTTCATCGTCAATATTTTAATGTCACTTGAAAATTAAACGAATGGTAAAAGTAACTCGAATCTTCCGGTTCGAGTAGAAATTCCAACCTTCGTCAGGTAGTTGTCTTCTCGAAGAGGAAAGTTTGAGCTACGATTTTAAAAATCGAAGGCAAGGTAAAGTAACTTTCCTGAAACGCTCCAAATATTCGACAAAGCCTCTTGTATTTAGTGAGAAGTTGTCGTGGCGTCAGTTTGCGAAAAATGAGGTTTAGGACAAGAAGGAAATTAAGACTCCCGCCGCTACCGCAGAACCGATGACTCCTGAGATATTGCTCGACATGGCGTATTGCAAGATGTGATTTTGGGGGTCGTGTTTTAAGGCAATTTCATTGGCAACCCGGGAAGCCATCGGCACGGCGCTCAATCCCGTTGCGCCAATCAGAGGGTTGATTTTCTTTTTAAAAATGAGATTATAAATTTTTACCGCAAAGATTCCTCCACTAATAGAAATGGCGAAAGCGATAAACCCACCCGCGACGATGAGGAGGGTTTGTTGGTTCAAAAAAGTAGTTGCCGTCATCGTCGCCCCGACGGTCAGCCCAAGGAAAACCGTGGCGGCATTCATGATTATTCCGGAAGCGGCTTCAAAAAGACGCTCGGTGTCCGGTCCGATTTCCTTGACGAGATTCCCAAATAACAGCATGCCTACTAAGGGCACCGAGGAGGGAACCAACAAAGAAACGACGGTTGCCAAAGCGATTGGAAACAAAATTTTTACCGCCCTGATGTTTTTAATCCGAATTTTGTTTGGGAATAATTTCTCCTGCTCTTTCATGTTGATTCTCAATTCTTTATCAGTCATCGTAAACCGCACAACGAGCGGGATGATAACCGGCACGAGCGCCATGTAGGAGTAGGCAGCTATGGCTATTGGACCCAATAATTCCGGAGCTAAAATGATGGAGGTGTAGATGGCGGTAGGTCCGTCGGCTCCGCCTATAATGCCTAGGGAAGCCGCCTGCTTAATGGAAAACCCAATCAACACGGCAGAAATTAGCACGGTGAAGATGCCGATTTGGGCGGCAGCCCCAAAAAAAGCGAGCCGCAGGTTTCTCAGCAGGGGACCAAAATCCGTCAAGGCACCTACGCCCATAAAAATCAGAGGAGGAAGTAAGCCGGTTTTTATCAGCACATAATACAGCAGGTTCATAATGCCGTGTTCTTTGCCGATTTCCAACAGGGTGAGGTGGAGGATGCCATTTTCGGTGGTGGCAGGGGTGACCGCCATGTGCCCACCGGGAAGATTGGCAAGCAACAAACCAAAAGCTATCGGAACCAACAAGAGCGGTTCGTAGCGTTTTTTAATGCCCAAATAAAGAAGCCCAAAGGCGATGAGCAGCATGAGAAGTGTCCCTGGAGTTTCAAAAATTTCGCCCAGGGCGGTCATTTGGTAAATCTTGTGAAGTATTTCCATTGTGAACGTAAATTCCTAACCTATTGAATTTTAATAATCACTTCATCTTCTTCAATATCTTCTCCGTGACGGGCAACTATTTCCACAATTTTTCCGCCGTGGTCGGAAGATATGGCATTGTAAACCTTCATCGCCTCGATGTATCCAATGGTGTCTCCCATTTTGACTTCTTCCCCTACCTTGACGGGTTTTTCGGAAGAATCTTTGGTCAGGTAAAATTTGCCCTCCAATGGTGCGATAACTTCTTTGAGTTGACCGTTGGATTTTTCCGGGGCGGGGGTAAATCCCTCCTCGCCGTAGGAAACGGAAACGACAAATTTTTCTCCGTTCACGTCAACGTTTAAGATTTTCGGTTGGGAATCAAAAGTGGCAGCGGCAGGTTTTGACGGAGGCGGTGGGGTAGGGGCAGCAGCGATTCCCGAGCCTGCTTTGCGCTTCTCAAAATCTTCAAGGAAGCGCTCTTTGGCTTTGCCATTTTTGTATTCCTCATACTGCGTTGGGTGCATGGCAAATTCAAACAATTCTTCATCATCTTCTCCGAAATCCCAGCCTTT
>CAZJYF010000660.1:0-2346 GCA_964549665.1 uncultured Saprospiraceae bacterium | reverse complement strand
AAGGAGGGACTTAAATAGTTGAAAAACAGGGGATTGTTTTAATGAGGCAATGCTCGCTGCAACTACCTACTCACCACAAATTTTTCACTCCTCAAAACCCTACCCCCCTCCAGGTACTGCAAAAAATACACCCCCGGCGCATAGTCCCAAACGGGTAGAATAAGAGTCACTTCCGGCAGCTCATTTTTAAATTCCCGCAGCAGTCTTCCCTGCACATCTACAATGCGGAAGGAAGCATCTTTGGGCGGGCGGGGCGAGTGAAACCAGATGTTAAGATAGTCGCTAGTCGGATTCGGATAGATAGAAAGCGTAATGCGCGGTATTTCCGCTTCCTCTACCGCATCGAGAATATGACAGCCCGGCACCAGGCAGCCGTGTTCGTCGAGTTTGAGCAGCCAGGCTTGTTGGAATAAAGTGTCTGCCGTATTGTCTTTGGCTTCCCCGCAGATGATGAAACCGTCGTCGGGGGTTTGCTTCAGGTCGTACACTTCATGGACAAAAATATCGGTGGTTAAAAATTGATAAGTTCTCGCCCAGAGGCTGTCTCCGTCGGGTGAGATTTTTCCAATCCAGCCCAAAGTTCCCCAACTGTTAACCGTAGAATTGGGTTTTGCAGAAGTGCCTATCCCCACGAAACCACTCCCATCTTTTACCTCGACTATTTTGGACATTCTGGTAAGATCCGAAAGACGGTTGTCTTTAAATTCCCGTTCCCAAACCAATTCCTTGTCCGCATCGAGTTTATAAATCAATTTCTCATACCATACCACATTTTTAGAGCTTCGTTCCTGCTCATACCCTCTGCCGGAGGCGACGACGATGCTGCCGTCATCGAGTAGAACCATATCGCGCGCGCCGTCCCGCAAACCCCATAAGGGGTGCGACAGCCAGCTCCATTCGTGGTTCCCCAAACTGTCCAATTGGAAGATGTAGGTTCGGTTGTTGTAATTTTCATTTACCAAATTGAGATTGGTGTTTATGGCTCCGACGATAATTTTCCCGTTTTCTTTTATCAGCAGAGACATGGGAACGTCCCAGAAAACGCCTCCGTATGTTTTCTCCCATTCGATAATGCCGAGGCTGTCGGTTTTTATGATGTGAATATCCGTATTAGGCGGGTCGTCACCGGTTCTTATCCAATTTGCTAAAATAAATCCTTTGTCAGAAGCAAGCCGGAAATATTTATTATGGGTTCGGTTAAAATCAGGGAATAATGGATTGAAGTATTCTTTCATAAAAATCGTATCTCCATTAGGGTTGTATTTTATAATGACCGCCACTTTAATGTTTGTTCCTGAGAAGTCTTGAGAATCTCCGGATACGATGAAATTACCATCAGCCAGAGGATACAAAGTATTATTCCAAAATTCAAGGGTTTTCCCAGGACTAATAAGCGTTTTCCACATAATTGGGTTTCCCTCCAAATCAAACTTCAGAAAAATATTTCCAGGCAAATGCGGCGTAATGGAATCGGCAATCATTCCCGTAACATAATAACAACTATCCGTCGGAACAATGCTGGTAAGAACCGCAGCCGGGTACCCAAAGTTGAACCGTTGGTTGAAGGTGATTTGTCCCTCTGAGGAAATGGGAAGATAGAAGAATGTTATAATTAATAGACGCCACATAAGGATTTCATTTTTTTGTCAAAAAGAAACAGCCGGGGCGTGCCCGGCTGCATTGAGAAATTTATTTGGAAATGACCAGACGCTCTGATTGATGTACTTTGCCTTCAATCATAAGGCTGAACAGATAAATTCCGTTTTTTACGTCTTTTGTACTCCACGCTATTTCCCCTGTATGAAACTCGATGTCCAATGTTTCAATCATTCGTCCGTCTAAAGAAGTAATCACCAGTTTTGCCTTCTGCTGTTCCTCCGGCAGGCGGAAGTGAAATACCGTTTGGTCTTTTGTCGGATTGGGAATTGCCTGCAAGACCGATTCGGTGGCAAGGGAATTTTCGCAATTAATTCCCGAGGGTGCAACAAGCAGACCACGCGGACCACCGCCCCCATGCCCTTGGCTGGGAAGTACCACAATCGGTTCGTATTCCTGACCAAAGACCATGTTGATTAAATTTTGTGCCTGAACGGATGCGTAAAAAGTGCCGGCATCGGCAACTTGCCGGATAGCCGTTTCATTTTCAAGGACCATCTTTTCGGTACTTTGTTCGACTTTCTGTGCCGCGATTTGCAAATTTTGTTACGCATTAAAACAATCCATCTAAAATCTTTTGGTATTCCGGGAAACTTGAAAAATCTTTATGCCCTGCCCCATCGAGGATAAAAAATTCGTCGCCGGGCTTTAGCAAGGTTCTCAATTTTATAGCGGAACGAAATGGAACAA
>CAZJYF010000659.1:0-2354 GCA_964549665.1 uncultured Saprospiraceae bacterium | reverse complement strand
GCTTCGAACTTTTAATAAATCACCCAGTTTCATAAATGCCTTTTTCCATTCTTCATTGGCGAAGACCCATTCCCCCCGCTGGTATCCTTTAATCAATGAAAAATAGAGGTTTTGACTTTTCCAGATGTCTAATTGGACGCCCATCCGCTCCAGGGTTAGGAGAATACTATTTAGACGTTCCAGTATTTCCAAATCCACTTGTACTTGGGCAACCACTTTTATTTCCTGAAAAATGCGTTCGCTTGCCGTCAATTTTAGGGACTGTTCATTGCCCAATGGGATATTCCATTTTTTGAACTCCCCCTCCAGGCGTTCCAATTCCAGCATGCTCATCCTGCTGTGTTTAAAGAAGCGGTAAAAGTCGCGGTTGACGATATATTGGGCGGCGTCAATCCAAACTTCCGGTACGGGAATATTGCTTTTCTGCAAGCCGGTCATCAATTGGTAGTTGTCTTCATAAAATTCGCGGGTAGCCGTTTCGAGTGGTGGGATGCTTTTTCCAAAAACAGACCATAAAATCTTTCGTTTCTCATCGCGGAACAGATGCCAGATGGAAAATTTTTCACTGTGAAAATAATCCTGCATCAAACCGATTACATCACCGAGGTTGGTACTTTTGAAGGCCTCGATAATTTTCCGCTGCATTTCTTCATATTTTTCTAGGCTCATATCGACAGAAATGTTGCCAATAATATTCTGCTGCCCCAGGTAAAGTACAGCAAAACTGAAAAGCTTTTCAACCTTTGTAATCTTGGAGGTGACGTGCGTTCGTCCAACGACTAACTTTTGGAAGCCGGCCAAAACGCGTTCAAATTCACTGCTTTTAGCCGTATAGTTGAAAATATCGAGGCGTTCGGGATATTCTTCAAACAAAGAAGAAGCAGCATAGTGCATTCCCACCCTGACCAAATCCACCCTTGAAGGGAGTACATCTTGGCGATATCCTTCGGCACCATTTTTCTTGATATTACTCGGTGCGGCTTCTAGCAATCGGATAAATTCATCCTGAAGTTCTACGCCGGCTACCTGTTCGGCATAGCGTATGGCCCGGCAGGCGTATTGCAGGATTTGATTGGTTTCGATGCTGGCGATTTCGGCAAAAAACCATCCGCAACTCGTAAACATCAACATGGCGTGTCGCTGCATTTCCATCAGCCGCAGCAATTGGGTCTCCTCCGTTTTGTCTAATTTTCGCTTTGCGTGTTTTTGAATAAAATTCCGTACTCTCGTTTCGGTTCGTTTAAGAAGCACAGCGATGTAATCGTTTCTAGCTTCCCAGGGGTGGGTAATCAGTTTTTCTGTTTCTCGTTCGTAGATTGGAATCAGTTGATCGCGCAACCAGTCCAATGCTTGCCGGAGTGGCTTGCGCCATTCCTGTGTCCAACCATCCCGGCTGCCAGTGGTACACCCACAATTAGACTGCCATCGCTCCACCCCGTGCACGCAACTCCAGGAACTTTGCTCCTGGATCTGCACCTCGTATTGGGGTGGAAAAATTTCCAAAAATTCAGCGTAATTTGTCAGCGTAGCCGATTGCTTTTCTTCGATGCAATCCAAGCAAGCGGCGAGGGCCATCTCCCCGTACCGGTGGTGGTGGCCGTATGTTTCACCGTCGGTGGCAATGTGTACGAGTTGGGGTTTGTTGTCGTTGTCGAAGGTGCCGGTCAATCGGTTGGCGAAATTCCTTCCATTGTTCAATATGTCATTGAAAGCGACGTCCTGTGCAATGTTGCCATCGTAAAAAAACAAGACGATGCTTTTGCCGGAAGGCAACCGGTAAAGGTAAGCTTGGCGCGGGTCAATGTCGCTATTCGTTGCGGGCGTCCAATTTTCTCCTCCGATTTTGCGAAAAGATTTCGCCTGACGCGGAGCTAAAATGGTGAATTTGATGCCGTTGTCTGCCAAAATTTCCAGGGTTGGGGTATCCACGGCGGTTTCGGAAAGCCAGATGCCTTCGGGCTCTCGCCCAAATCGATACCGAAAGTCGGCGATGCCCCATTTGACCTGCGTTTCTTTGTCCTTTTGATTGGCAAGGGGCATAATCAGGTGACTGTGAACCTGCGCTAAAGCAGAGCCGTGCCCTCCAAATCTTGTCACACTTTCTTTATCGGCAGCCAAAATTGCCCGATAGGTTTCCGGGTCCGCGTTTTCCATCCAGGAAAGCAGCGTCGGCCCGAAATTGAAACTGATGCGGCTATAGTTGCTAATGATTTTCCTAATAAACCGGTCTTCATCCAGAATACGCGCCGCCGTATTAGGCGCATAGCATTCAAAATTAACGCGCTCGTTCCAGTCGTGGAAAGGGGCTGCTGAATCTTGCAGTTCTACCTCTTCCAACCAGGCATTTTCTCTTG
>CAZJYF010000658.1:0-2359 GCA_964549665.1 uncultured Saprospiraceae bacterium | reverse complement strand
ACGGCGGAAATAATTTACAATTACAATTTCTATCCATCGCAGCAAGGCGACGAAGAGATAAACTTATACAATAATGCTCTGGTTAAACTTCAAGGATTCCATACCGCCTTTGGCGAAGACGCCCAAATTTTTACCCACGAAGAATTAGTAGAACAGTTTGAACTTTTCAAAGAAGGCCTTCCCGACGAAGAAGACAAGAGACTCATATATTTACGGTTTATCCGCGAGTTCAAAGATTCAAATCCCAAAGAATTCAAAAGAATTAAACAATTTCCATTAAAAGCCCGGACAGCCCGAAAGAATAAGTTCTCCATTAATAATGAAGTAAAAAATTCAACGGTTGTATTCTTGAAATCGCCTTATAAAATGGATTTTTACTATATAAAAAATGAAACCGTAAAAACTTTGACATTTCTGGAAGCGGCTGAAATTTTTCAGGCTAAATCTAATGAACCTGGATTTGAGCTACCCAAAATACATTATGAACATGTTCAGAAGGCATTGGATGCGTTTGAAAAAGATTTCTTCAGCTCAAGTTCTGAAAAAGTTAGCACCAGTGAAAAATCGGATGCCATTTCTTCGCAAGCGAAAAAATTTCTGCGCGATATAAAAAGTCTAACCAAAAACGAGAATGTCAAAGTTGTTTGTAAAAATCTGATTGATCTTATTGATAAAGGCACCTACACTCCTTTGCCGAATGAAATCAGAAGAATACGCTTAAAACTGGATAAACGACAGTTGACTTACGGACAAGTGGACAACCTTCTGCTTCTTATCGCAAAAAAATATGATGCTTATGAAATGATCGATTCAGATGAGCAAGATGTCCAGGAACTTGATGTAAACATTTCACCGGAAATAGTCATAACGGAAACCTTTGTAGAATGATGAACAAGAGACAATTACAGGAAATTTTATCGGCGCCGTTTCAATTGGAAGCGTGGCGAAACGTTTTATTTGAAGTATTTGGCGCTAAAAACTTTCACCTGCAGCCGCAACCTATTTTGTTGCCGCCAAACAATAAAGCGGAAGCAGCCTACGAATTGGGCAGCTTTAATACGGCTGATGATCGCATTATCGGTCTGTATCAAGTAAATGTTCTTCCCAATGTCTGGTTAGAGAGAAATAAAGTTGGCTTGCGTGAACTTTTGCGCCATGTTTATAAATATGATGTGGATGGCGCTTTGATTGTTTTTGTGCAAAACGAAAAGTGGCGTTTGTCGTTTGTCTCCGAGATAAGAGCCTTTGATGAAGACGGCAACCTGACCACCGTAGCTACGGAACCAAAACGTTATACATACCTTTTAGGCAAAGACGAAAAAACCAAAACGCCGGTTGACCGTCTCTTTTCTTTGGCAGGCAAGCCTATCACTATTGAAGATATTCGTAATGCCTTTAGCGTGGAAGCGCTCAATGAAGAATTTTATAAAATTGTCGCCCAACATTTTTATCAATTGGTGGGCGCGACCGCCGGTAAAGGCAAAAAAAGAATTACTTACGAACGAATTTTACAATTACCCGGTATTGACCCCGCCCAAAATGAATCAAACAATATCTACCAGGAATTTGCCGTTCGTCTGATCGGACGCATTATTTTTTCCTGGTTCCTTAAAATGAAAAAATCGGATGCCGGTGTGCCTTTATTGCCGGAAGAACTTTTATCCAGCCGGGCGGTCAAAAAATATAGTAACTATTATCACACCATTCTGGAAAGACTGTTTTTCCAAATTTTAAATACACCTATTGAGCAAAGAGTAAAAAACTTGCCCGAAGGCAGTGAAAGCATTCCATTCCTGAACGGCGGTCTGTTTGAACCCCACCCGGACGATTTTTATGGGCCGCATTCCGTTACCGGCCTTAACCAAAATCTAAATACTTTGAAAATACCGGATGATTGGTTTTTTAATTTCTTCCAGGAACTGGAAAAATACAATTTCACTATCGACGAAAACTCGGTAGTGGATATTGAAATAAGCGTTGATCCGGAAATGCTCGGGCGCATCTTTGAAAATTTATTGGCGGAAATTGATCCGGACAGCGGCGAGACCGCCCGCAAAGCCACCGGCAGTTATTACACCCCGCGCGAAATTGTGGATTATATGGCAACGGAAAGCTTGCTCTATTATTTGAACAGCAAAACCGATATCGACATTAAAAAGCTACGCCCCATATTTAAAATGGATGAAAGCGTATCTTTCCCGAATGATAATAAAGAAAAGATACTGGATGCACTTGATCAGTTAAAGGTATTAGACCCGGCTTGCGGTTCCGGCGCCTTTCCCATAGGTGTGATGCAGAAAATTGTGATGGCTCTGCAAAAGCTTGACCCGGACGCCTCGTGGTGGAAAGAACGACAGAT
>CAZJYF010000657.1:0-2361 GCA_964549665.1 uncultured Saprospiraceae bacterium | reverse complement strand
CGTTGCAAAAGGAATAAAAGCGGAAAATACATTTTCTGTATCTCCCAGGGCTAACAGCAATTTTGCCTTGAAGTAAGGTGGATATTGATATTCGGGATGGTCTTCAATAATTGTATCTAAATGGGGAATGAATTCTCGAATTTATCCCGGTCAATTTCTCTTTGTTGGCCGAAAGGATCTATCGGCGTTCCTTCCAAAAGTTTTTTAGAATAAGCAATGTACGCCTGTTCAACAATAGCCATTTTTTTTCGACCGATATACTCGTCCGGCAAACAATCTTCAGAGCGAAAGTTTTCAAACCCCCACCAGTCTGCAAATGCAAGATAGTTGGACCAGTTATGATAGCCTTTATGAAAAGCTTTGTAGAGATATGAATAGGCATCCGATGGTTTAGTGAAATGGAAACATTTAATCAATTCAAATATCTCATTGATTTTCGAAAAGTCCACAGGGACCACCTTTTGAAAAGCAAATATCATTTTGCCAATCTGATAAGCACTTTTATCGAAGACCATTTTTTCATCTTCCGGTAGTTCAAGTGCCTTTATTTTTTCTAAGTTCTCTTTGAACAGCTTGTAATTTTCCGGTTGAGCATATTTTTTTAAGAAGTCATAATACACCCAGGCAATGGACCGCCTATTCCAAATTTCTTTGGGATCCTTTTCCAAATCTACCTTTGCCATTGACAAGGCTTCTTCCATGCGGCCCGTTTTTCTGAGTTCTTGGACAACTTTAAACGACATATTCGGAGTTTTGAAGTTTGTCGATGGAGATTTTTATGTCCTCAAGCAATTTAAGGCTGTTACACCTGTTTTCTAACGGAACTACCCTCCCGAAAAATCCTTTCCCACCGTATTCAAAGTCAATAACCGCCTTTTCCGTTCCTCTGAGGAAAGCATATCGTTCCCGATAATTTTGATGGTTTACTCCAACGACCTGAATATTCAGTAATTGAATGTGTTCGGTCAATGAATCAAAAAGGAATTTTAGAAATGGTTTTTGTTCTTCTATTTCTTTATCAAATACTATCTTTGGAAATATCGCCTCCCCATTTTTTCGGCTCACTATTATTTGAATTGGACTTTCAATCAATTTGGAAATTGTTTCAAAAAGTTCATTGGAATTAGTGCTACCCGGTAATTTTAGAAACTTGTCTTTAAACTGATTTTTTCCGTTCACCCATAATTTAAAAGCGGCTGTTTCTTTGCCTCTTTTGAAATAGTACCTGATTTCATAGCCTTTTCTTTCCCAGCCAGCAATATCAATAAACTGTTTGCTCAGCTTGTGCCAATTCCTTATAAAATGGTCTTGAATTGTAAGAGGAGCATCCTGAATATTGAACGATTCTAAGGCTTGTAAAACCGCTCCTTCCAATTTAATCTCTATCGGAGGTACTGTTTGAGAATTGAACTCTTGACAAGCGCTTTGCACATGGGCATCGATAAATGACATTCCAGAAAAAGAGTTGAAACAGGGCGGGTTGATGCAATATAGCTTCCCGGATGCTCTGGTAATGGCCGTGTATGCCCACCGGTAAAAATCCGGATTCGTTTTACCGCTGCTGCTTTGTTGGGATTCAAAGAAATTGAATTTACTTGGGACTCCTTTGTCCCAAAATACAAAGGTGTGGTCCCATTCGCCCCCTTGGGCTTTGTGGCAGGTCACCGCATAGCCGAATTTAAGCAAGATGCAATTAAAGAATGGGTCAGTACAAATGGCTTCCTTGAACTCCTCTGTTTTAGATTTAAGTTTAGGATACCTGTTTTTGAAATCTACATAAAGAGCCTGTTGTTCCTCTGGTTTCAGGTAGTTATCGCCGTACAGATAATTTTCTAAGATGTAACCTTTGACCGATTTAGGTTGACCTCCATCGTCAGGGAGAAGAAGTTCAATGGACCGCCAGGTTAGCCTTACAGTTGTTGTGCCACCCGTTTTATTGTAAAAAGAGACCTTCCTCGATAGGGTATTGATTTCCGTTTTTGAAACCACTCCAAATTCCCCATTCAGGATGCCCAGGCGGTAGTTGTTCCCTCCAATAATTACGGTATCTCCTGATTGAATGGGGAGGCTGGCTCCAAATTTATCCTTGCGGATAGCTTGGTTTAAGTAACGAGCTGTTTTGTTTTTATACGCGAGGATGATTTTCTGACCACTCTGGGATTTATAGGTATCAAGAAAATTTTTATAAGCCGGATAAAAAATGTCTTTCCCATTCTCTCTTAGGTCAAAATCGTTGAAAAAACCAGAGGTTAGGCACCTTCTTATTTTGCTTGCAGATAGTAGAATGCCATTGTTTTTGTCTTGGCGTTTCACCTCCTTCATTTCGGTAGAAACAACTTTCAAATGGTACCTGTCCTCCAG
>CAZJYF010000656.1:0-2366 GCA_964549665.1 uncultured Saprospiraceae bacterium | reverse complement strand
CAACGGTTCAATTGCCTGAGACTGATTGGTTTTTCTCTGGCGGCCCAAAATCTCACCCAGAAAGCATTGCCCTACCTTAAAAAGGCCATTCAATTGCCGTTAAGTGATTTTGATAAGCGTTTTGCCACGTTTCAGTTGGGCAAACTGTTTTTCCTTCGCGGGGAATGGCAGAACGCGAAACCCCTGGTCGAAAGCGCTTTTCAACAATTTGATGCCACCGAAACGGATTATTTGAATACTTGTCATTACTACCTGGGATTTATTGCCTATTTTGAGAAAAACGATACGGAAGCAGAGAACCATTTCCGGGCGTTAATCCATCCTGACCTGGACGCGAAAACCCGAGCAACAGGTTATTTTGGGCTCACTCACATTCTTTATGAAAACCGGCAATTTGCGGTTCTGATAGATACCTGCGAAAAAATTGTGGCGCTGCAACCGGAATTTTACGATAAGGAAACATTGGCGTTTTTCCTCTGCCGTTCGTATCTGGAATTAAAAATGTGGAATGAACTGGAGAATTTTTTCAACCGGCTGAAGGATGTTTATCCCGAAGGACGTTACGCCATTTCCTATCCTTTTTTCGAGGAAGCCATTAGCCGGCGGGAAATTCCGGAAAGCATGAGAAAAGCGGCCAACACTCTCTATCCCAACTGAAAATCCCCGGTTATCAATTAAATGTAAGGCACCTCTTATTTTATCCCATCGCCACCCGATAATTTATTAATGAATCGTTTGCCAAAGGGAACCGAATGGGAAAAGAAAATTACTCGGCGTTAATTCTGGATGATGAATTCTATCTCGGCCAGATTTTAGCGCAGGCGTTAGAGCATGAGAACATCCAGGCCTGCGCGGTGACGGACGTGGATTCGGCTATCGACAAACTAAACAGCCAGTCTTTTGACATCATTATCTCGGATATCTATCTTCCGGGCAAAACCGGTAAAGACCTGTTTCAATACGCGCTCCAATATTATCCGGAAATCCCATTCATCTTCATGACCGGCAATCCCAGCCTGGAGATGGCCGTTGATCTTCTGAAGCAAGGCGGATACGATTACATCGTGAAACCGTTTATGATGGAAGATTTTGTTCGGAAAACGCTCCAGGTCATTCAAAAATCCCGTGAAGTCCGTAAAGAAAAACACCTTGTTGATGATCTCCGGGAGCTTTTGAATGAACGATTGGAAGAACTCCGAATTTATCAGGATGTTTTTGAAAGCACCGGCGACGGGCTGCTCATTCTGGATACCAACGGCATCATCGTCAAAGTCAATTCCGGATTTGAACAAATGACCGGCATGAGGGAAGAACAATTGCGGGATAAGCCTTTCGCAATTCTGGAGAAGGAAATTTTTCCGGACCTTTCCTTCAACCAAATCAAGAAAGACATTATTTGCAACGGCCACTATTTCCGGGAAGTAAATGCCCGGCGGCATCAAGGCGGGCACTGGATTTCCGATATTTCATTTTTCACCATTTGCAATGAGGAAGGCAAAACGTTTGCGTTTGCCGCCCTTAGCAAAGACGTTACCGCACAGCGGGAAGTGGAGAAGGCGCTGATTGACAGCCTGCGCCGGACGACTCAGGCCCAGGAAGCCATCATCTTCGGCCTGGCACGCCTGGCCGAGTACCGTGACCAGGATACCGGGTACCACCTGGAACGCATCCGCATCTACTGTAAAATGCTGGCGGAAAAGCTGAGCAAACACCCGGATTTTTCTTCAATCATCGACGAAAAATACATCGATACCATTTATCATTCGGCTCCCCTGCACGATATCGGAAAAGTAGGAATTCCCGACTACATTCTTTTGAAAAAAGCAAAGTTAACCGAATTTGAATTTGAAGTGATGAAAACTCACGCCATGATCGGATACGAAACACTGGAATCCATTCGGCAACAGTATGGAGAAATGGATTTTTTAAATATGGGAATTGAAATTACCTACTGCCATCATGAACGATATGACGGCACCGGGTATCCCCGGGGCATTCGCGGGCAGGAGATACCGCTATCCGCTCATATCGTAGCCATCGCAGACGTGTACGACGCTTTAACTTCCCACCGGGTTTACAAAAAGGCCTTTTCTCACAAAAAAGCGCTACAAATTATGGCCGAACAACGAGGCAAACATTTCAATCCGCTTTTATTTGATCAATTTTTGGAAATTGCGGACCAAATCGATGCGGTGCGCCAGAGTTATCTGCGCACCCCGCGGAATCAATACCTGGCGGGCTAATCCATTTCCTTCTTCTCGCTCGCAGCCCTCACCATTTCACGCAATTTGGGATAAATTCCGCCCAAATCTCCATTCGTGAGAAGAATACAAACATCTTCCGCCTGCAACAGAGAAGAAAGTAAG
>CAZJYF010000655.1:0-2369 GCA_964549665.1 uncultured Saprospiraceae bacterium | reverse complement strand
AATTCAAAAATTTGTAATGGAATAGCATCAATTGAATTAAAAACATTGAGTTTCCAGCCTGATAATGAGGATTGAATGTACTGAACATCAATTTCAATTACATCAAAGTTCTCTTCGGGAGTTTTTATGTCAAGAGAAGGTATTTTAATGGATTGGAATTTTGGTAATTTATTCAGTATCTTTTTTACCCTTTCAATATGAGTCCTTTTTACGACACCCGTTTTATCGTTTTTTGACAATAATGCAAAATCTTCTGAAATTTTTTTGACGGTTCTTTTATTTTTGATTAAAACACCATATTCAAAGTTGGTCACTAATCCACCATTCGTCAAATTCCCAGACGTAATAACTGCTTTTTCTTCATCAAACAGATAGATTTTTGAATGGAGCTTTGGAAAATTTTTTATTGTTCCGTTGTTTCCCAAAATTATCTCCATAGCTGCGATATCCTGTGAACCGGAATACAGATTCATTAGTTTGAAAGATGTAATCAATTCAAACCTTGTCGATTCATTTTTTACGGAAAATAACTTTGAACAAATATCTTTTTTAACGAATGGCGAAGTAATTTTTATTGACTTTTTTGACTGAAAAACCAATTCTAAAAAATCATCCTTCCACGGTGTAGTCAATATTTTCATTTTCACAAAATTACAATTTTTTTTATGCAATCTCCCCTCCACAGCTAGACCCTGCCCCCGCTGTACAGCCATAACAGTGTTGGTTTAGCACAATGGTCCTTTTATTCAAAGTCTCCAAATCGAAGTCCCTGATGTGCGTCGAAGAGGCGCAAGCCACTTTCAGGTCGAGCATCTGATTGAAATCGCAATCGTACAGGTAGCCGTCCCAACTGATGGAGATAGTATTGCGGCACATCAAGCCCGAAACAGTTGCCGGGTTGAAGGCTTCCACGAGTTTTTGCATATATTCTTCGTAATTGCCGGTTTGTAAAAGATAGTCCAAAAAGCGATTGATGGGGAGGTTGGTAATGGCGAACAAGTCGTTGAAAACTATGTCGAATTTGCGCTTTAGTTGTCGCTTGAATTCTGCTTCCAAAGCCGCCTGATTGCCCGGCAGGAATGCGCCCGAAGGATTATAAACCAACGCCAATTGTAGGCCACTTCCCTCCTTTCCGAACCCCACGGCGTTCAGCATTTTCAGGGCTTTTATCGAATCCTCAAACACCCCGTCGCCGCGTTGACGGTCCGTCCTGCTTTTGCTGAAATAGGGAAGCGAAGAGACGAGTTGCACTTGGTGTTTCGCAAAAAAATCGGGCAAATCATGGTACTTCCGGTTGGCAACAATTATCGTCAAATTGCAGCGGTCAATGACAGCTTTACCCAATTTCCTGCACTCCTGCACAAACCAACGAAAATTTGGATTCATTTCCGGCGCCCCTCCGGTGATATCAACGGTGTGGATGCCCGCACTTGAGTCGATAATTTCGAGGCAGCGTTCCAGGTTTTTCCGGCTCATGTTTTCCGTTTTTTTGTCGGGACCGGCATCTACGTGGCAGTGTGCGCAGGTTTGGTTGCATAGTTTTCCGATGTTGAGTTGGAAAATTTCCACCCCCGTGGGTTTCAAAGGGGCGAAGCCTAAATTTTTCACCTCGTCTGAAAATTCTGGAAATTTGGCATCCTGTAATTCCATCCCATTCAGTACCTTCAATTGAAATAAAGTACTCGACAAATTACTTCCCTTGGCACTTAATGATTTGCTTTTTTGATTGATAGCCATTTTTTAGGTCATTAGGTCATTAGGTCAATTGGTCATTAGGTCATTTAGGTCATTTAGGTCATTGAAGTTTTTCGGTCTTAACACATTCACAAATAACCCTTTGACAAATGACCTTGTGACTAATTGACCTAATGACTTAATTTCTTCACCTGATTCATCATCTGAACGCCATAAACGAGGGTGGTTCCGCTTTTGATGGCGGCGGCCACATGCACGGCTTCCATCATCTGCTCTTCGTCGGCCCCTTTTCGCAGGCAATCGGAAGTATAGGAATCGATGCAATACGGACATTGGACGGCGTGGGAAACAGCAAGGGCAATCAAGGCTTTCTCTCTTTCCGTCAGGGCGCCTTCTTTAAAAACTTCTCCATACCAGTCAAAGAATTTTTTGCCCATAACTTCCTGAAATTCAGTAATTTTGCCAAATTCTTTTAGGTCAGATTTTTTGAAATAATGTTCCTCTTTCATATTGATAAAAAGTATTGGTTTAAGTTAGGGTGTAACTTAAAGTTACGCCCTAACTTTGAAGCACAAGCTCATTGATTAGCAAAACAAATGATTTTTGACCAAATTATAGAATTTGGCCATCTCTACCTTTGAGTCTCAACGACCGTTTTTATTTACATTTGAAAT
>CAZJYF010000654.1:0-2370 GCA_964549665.1 uncultured Saprospiraceae bacterium | reverse complement strand
GCGGTCAACAGCAAAACTGAGACAATGCTGCATGCTATATATTTTTTTTTCATAACGATTTCTATTTTTTTATAAATTATTGGATTCCATTTTTAAAATGACCCATCACCAATGATTGCTAATATCCAGGATTTTGCACCAGATTGGGGTTTGCCCCTATATCTGCAGAAGGGATTGGAAAGATGTCGCGAATGGCAGAAGTGGAAGTGCCTTCCGGAACCCCGCCTTTCCAGGGCCACACATAATCTGTCGAACTGAATTTTCCAAACCGGATGAGGTCGGTGCGCCTATGCCCTTCCCAGTAAAGTTCTCTTGCCCGTTCATCGAGGAGAAATTCAAGGGTCAATTCCGCTTCGGAAATATTCCCTCCCGAACCTTGGTAAGCTCTTTCACGGATGGCGTTGATATAGCCTGTAGCGGTCGAAAGGTCTCCGCCAGCGCCGCCTCTAACCACCGCTTCTGCGTACATTAAATACACATCTGCAAGGCGAAACATGGGAAAGTCCGTATCCGGGAAGGTCAAATCAGAACCTGGAAAACCGTCGGAATCAATATTTTTAAACTTTGAAATGGCGTAGCCTTCGGTGAATTGGGACATGTCTTCTATTTGAAGTTTTTGTCCATCCGTAAAAAACATGGCACGGCTGTCGAAGCTAGGTAATTCAATAGAATAAGTGTAATCGGGTTTATCCAAAAACAACTTGATACTATAAGTGCCTGAGGCGGGAATGACGATATTTTCCCCATCTTGCGTCAGCAGACCGTTGGCATCATCGTCTCCGTAATTGATAGCCCAATCATCATTGGCGCGGAATTTAACTTCTCCGGCAACCAGATTTGTGGTGATACTCCAGGTTCCCTCCTCAGGGTCAAAGGTCATATTTTCATCTGAATCCCAGCCGTTCGCCGTGGCAGAACCGATGAGTCCGAATTCTGTCTTTACGAGGGTATAGGTAAGGTCATTCAAATCGACATTTATCTTGTAAAATCCAGGTTCAGCGATGACAATATTTTCTCCGGCAAGGTCCAGCGTGCCATCTGCGCCTGTGTCTCCATAATTAACATCCCAGGAAGGACCGTCTGTAAACTTAATTTGTGAATCAGCTTCTCCAAACCAGAAATAGCCCTCAAAGGTGCCGTCACCTGCCACAGAAGTAATAGTGGTGCTGTCATTGGCAGGGTCCCAACCCTGGTACCCGCCGGGAACTTGGAGTGCTTGATAATCTTGATTTCCAGGATTCGGGGCTACGAGTAAATTTCCACTGCTTGTGGAGGGAAATTTTTCTACAAAAGAGCTGGTGGTTCTCGTGCCACCCCAGCCGAAATCAATGCCGAAATCGGCGGTATTCATGCTACCTCCCACGGCTGCATGGATTATAAAAGTCATCCCTCCCCATGTTTTTGTGGAAATGCCGTCAAAGGTGATGGGGAAAATAATGCCAGCCGCCCGGTGATTATCCGCCAGAAAGAGGTTTTGGTATTCAGGCTCGAGGGTATAGCCGGCCGCTATAATTTTCTGGCAATAAGTGATACAATCGGTGTATGCATTTTGGCCGATATAAACTTCGGCATTTAGATAGAGTTTTGCCAACAGCATCCATGCTGCCGCCTGGT
The DNA here is from genome assembly GCA_964549665.1 of uncultured Saprospiraceae bacterium. GTDB lineage: Bacteria > Bacteroidota > Bacteroidia > Chitinophagales > Saprospiraceae > CAZJYF01. The sequence continues at coordinate 756 of CAZJYF010000654.1, read as the reverse complement.
CAACCCTTCCGTATTCATTTTGGCGGGGTTCCACTAATTGGGATTCAATGGCTAATAATTCTGATTCGATGTAATTGTACAAATCCCCGGGGGCTATTTGCTCTGGAAAGAATGCCCCCACTTTATCTGCTTCAGTTACAAAAGGCACATTTCTAAACAAATCCAACGCATGCCAATAGCTTAAAGCACGCAAAAACCGCGCCTCCGCTCTAAAAATTTGGACTTCCGCCTTCAGGCCTGCATCCACATTTCGACTGTTTAATTTTTCGTAGGAAGATTCCCTCAAAAACTCATTGCAAAGAGAAATTTGGTAAAAAATCCGGCTGTAAAAGGCATTGATAAATACATCATTGGCATCCCAATCCTGCTGGTGGAAATCTTTGATGGTTTGGTCGTTCCAACTTATGACCGCCTCATCGGTTGGCAATTCCTGATGATACCAATAGCCTCTTAAATATTGACCGAAGCCCTCGTCGATGCCGGAAATGTCAGGTTGCCCCGCAGGACCTTGCTGCCCCGTTACCGAGAGCCCGGCATAGAGTTTTGCCAGGACTTGCCGGTAGGCATTGGGGTCATTGTACACCGTGGCGGAGGTTATTTCATCCTTGTCCAACGGAACAGTATTTAAATCCTTGAAACAGGAAGTTGTCGCAAGGGAAATACCGAGACTTAACAGAACTATATTTTTGTAATTGTTAAAAGCCATTTTTCAAAATTTTAGAATTGGGAGAGTTTTTCGGAACTAAGGTATCGGAT
>CAZJYF010000653.1:0-2371 GCA_964549665.1 uncultured Saprospiraceae bacterium | reverse complement strand
CTGTACCGTATTGAGGATGGCTGAAATTCGGCGTTTCGCCATTTTGAATAGCGGCGTTACGGATGGCATTCCAAGTCCAGGTAGCCTGGTCTTGCGGGTTCAAAATCGGAGCGCCATTTCCAGGCGTTGTGACCCCTACCAAACCGTCATAAGTCACTTTCATTTTTTGCTTGCCTCTTTTCCCTCTCTTGGTGGTGTAAACGATTACACCCCCTGCCGCACGGGCACCATAAATGGAAGCAGCGGTAGCATCCTTCAAAACAGTAGTAGATTCGATGTCGTTGGGAGAAAGAAATTCGACATCCTGCGTCGCTACCCCATCCACAACATAAAGAGGAGCATTGCCACCCAAGGCGCCAAAACCCCTTACGCGGACCTGGCTGGTCGTTCCCGGTTGCCCGTTGGTGATAACGGTAACACCTGGCACCCGACCTTGGAGTTGCTGCTCTACGTTACCCGAAGGCACGATTTGCAAATCCCGTGAGGCGACTGTTGAAACAGAGCCGGATATTTTTCTTCGGGAATCGACCGAATATCCCGTTACAATCACTTCACCAAGGGTGAGCCCTTCTACGAGGGTTACACTGATGTCGTTTGATGCGCCGACTGTTATTTCCTGTGTGTCGTATCCGGTGTAAGAAACGACCAGCACATCATCTGTGTTTGCTGTAATTGAAAACATTCCATCGATGTCCGTAATGGTACCTTCGGAAGTACCTTGTAATACCACAGAAGCACCAATTAAAGGTTCGCCTGCATTGTCTGTAATTGTACCAGTGATTGTTCTTTGGGCGAGAAGATTGCCCGAAACCAGGATTGCCAAAGCAAAGATAATACCTGACAGGAGTTGCTTCCTGGTTCCTTTCAGGATTTTTAGTAATTCAAATTTCATACGTTTGACTTTTGATTTTGATGAAGAATTTGAGTAATAGCATAAATGCAAAAGGCTTTTTAGGGAGCTTGGTGTCAAAGCTACAAAAACCAAAATGGAAACTTAAAAAAAATCTGTTCTTTTTTGATTATAGCTATTTTTTATGATTGAAAAGCCTTTCAAAAAGAATAAGATTTTGATTTACAATTGATCCCAAATTATTGCTTGAGTTTTGACACCTAAACCTGATAACGATTTACCTAGCAACTTCGCTTCTTGCCATTTTCAATGGTCGAACACGAAAAGAAAAACTGAAAATCAGCTTTCCATTAATTGAACGAATTAGGAAAACGGCTTGCAAAGCACTTGCAAATCGAACGTATAGTAAGGGCTTATTATGGACTTGAAGGTTAGGTTTGGTTTAAAGAAACCCCACTTCTTGAGGGTAGGCAGCTTATTTAGCTTTTTTTGAATAGTGTTTCAAATAAAAATCCGGTTTAAAATTCGTAAAAGTATTCCTGCAAAAGGAAGTTTTCAAAAACCGGATAAAATTTAAAAGCATGCAATTCATCTAAACCGCAAAAGTTGCAATATGAATCGCGTCAAGCAAATATCTAAAACCTTGTCGGACTATCATAATTTTAAAAAGAAAAATTTGTTTCGAAAGCCATCTTTTACAGATTGACATGCCCCTTATTCCTCTTGTTAAAATATTTAATTCGCTGAAAACGAATCAAAAACATAGTAGGCAAAGCTCCGACTGCAGGCTTTTGCAAAAAAAATAATTTTTTTTCAATAGCTTTATAAAACGTTCAAAAGACTATTGCAATAAGGCTCCAATAGTTTGTGTTCCGGTGCAAGTTCGGTTACCAATAAATCCACTTCGTCGATACCGCAAACTTTGATTCGCCTCGTACTATTGAGTTTTTCGGAAATGGTGAGCACGGCAATTTTTGAAGCCGCTCTTATCATCGCTTTTTTTACATTGACCAACGCCCAATCGGAGTCGGTGATGCCTCTTTCTACATCGATACCGTTCGTACTCAAAAAACATAGGTCAGGTTGGATATCCAACAATTGCTGTATGACTTCACCTCCGGTGCTGATTTTTGCATTTTTGGAAAGTTTTCCGCCTACGAAGATGATTTCGCATGCCGGATGTTTGACCAATTGCATGGCAATGGGCAGGCTCAACGTAAAAAAGGTGGCTTTCAATTCCGGCGGCAAAATGCGGGCGAGTTCGAGATTGGTCGTACCGCCGTCGATCAATATCATCATTCCGTCCCGGAGAAGGGTGATTGCTTTTCGGGCGATGCTTGTTTTTTCCTGGCAGGCATAAATTTCATTTTCCCTGTAGGAAAAAACGTGGTAAGACTTTGACAAAGCCCCTCCTCTCACCCGAATTACTTTTCCTGTAGCGGCTAATTCCTGCAAGTCTCTGCGGACGGTATCTTCCGAAACGTTTAAATGCTGGCTCAAATCGGGAAGTAATACTTTGTT
>CAZJYF010000652.1:0-2371 GCA_964549665.1 uncultured Saprospiraceae bacterium | reverse complement strand
GACTGGTAGCGTCACCCGCTCTCTCAAAACAGAAGATTATTTTTTCCATTTATGCTCCTTTTCAACGAATCCATCAAGAACTCAAGAGAACCCTGTATGCCTCAAGAAAAGGAAATCATCATCGGGTATTTTTTTCCGCAACCAGCCAGCGGTAGCCGCGTATTTGTTTCAATATATGCTACAAACGAAATAAGCGGTGAAGTTGAAATCCGGGATAGTGAGAATCAAATCTACCACTCCAATGCTTTCGAACTGGTAAAAGAAGGCGATGCCCTGGAAGTGGACATCCGGGATTTGTCGCCCGGCAATTATTTAGCCCTCCTTACCATTGAGGACACCATTTGGGAGAGGGTACTTATCATTGAATGAGAACAATGGAACCGGGGCTGTCTCATACATACGTATTTAAAAGACCTTTCAGAGCATCAATTTGCGAAATCTTTCAGATTTAGTAAATTTAAAATCAAGGAGTTATAGATTTACCAAATTATAAAAATTTTGCAAATCGGGTTTTTGAGACAGCCTCTCATTCCAAAAGAAGGTGAGACTGTGTAAAAAAGCTATCGTCAAGGATATAATTTATCAATTTATATTTCCTTCTGCAAGACCCGTAGTTCTTCTTCGGGCAAGTTCAAGACGCATCTTTCCAGACAACCAATTTAGACAAGCGGATTGGCAAATTAAGCTTTCAGGATGCAAAGAAGGAAGGCATTTTGGAAGTTCCTTACTTCAGTACCGTTGCATTTCTTTCACGCGATAATCTGTTGAATCCTTTCATTCTTCTAGCCTTCGATTCTGACAAAGGCAGGATTAATAGGGTGGCAGGATAGTGCGAACTGAAAATCCCAAAGCCATGATTCTGCCCGTTTTAATTTCCCGCCTTCTTTTTCTCGCTCTCCATAGCCTTGAAGACCTTGTGTTTATCCCTTGCCTTGAAAATAATTTAGGCAGACTATAATACATCGGGTTTAGCATTTTATTTTTTATGGGTAATCCAAAGGGTTTCAATCCGTTGTCTTCCTGTTTTGGTCGTTGACAAAAGGTTGAAACACATTGGAAAAAAGTAAAATTTTCACCCTGATAAAGTATGATTGAGCTGTTCTCCGATATTCGTGTAAGCGTTCCCAAAATTTGCCCGGGGACCCCCATTCGAAATCAATCTCAATGAATACAGGCGTGGGAGGCTTTTTTAGGGAGAGACGAATACAGGAAAATGGGTGATACCAATTTCAAATCATACTCTTTGCGAATTAGTTACAAAAAATGCCCTCATTTTACGATATTTGAGCTGACGTATCTCCTTTCAATTAATTCAAAACAGATGAAAACGACCATTTTGACCATTCCTGCGATTTTCCTTTTTCAACTCCTTGCAGCACAAAATTTTGAAGAGGTAAGTGCCGAAAGGGGTATTTCCGCTTCCTACGGTTTAGGGCATTTTTGTGGGGGGCTCAGCTTCTGCGATTTCAATGGAGATGGTTGGGACGACCTGACCTTCACCACACAGGAGGGCGACAGCCTGCTTTTTTATCTCAACGAAGAAGGCCTTTTTAAAAAAATCCCTTCCCTGGTTCCCAATGTCGAAGAAGCCAAGCAGGTGCTTTGGGCGGATTACGACAATGACGGAGACAAAGATTTGTTGGTAACAGCATTGAACAAACCAAACAGATTGTATCGCAATGATGGGAATCTGGTTTTTACGGATGTGACAGAACTCGAAGGCTTGCCGCTGAATGACGATTTCACCTACGGGGCCATGTTCGGCGATTACAACAATGACGGCTGGCTGGATTTGTATATTTTTAACCGCGAGCTGCAATGGAACACCAACTATCTATTTGAAAATCAAGGCGATGGATCCTTCCTCGACGTTTCGGAAACTTCAGGCACTGCCAACGGCTACCTCCCGTCCTTTTGCGGTGTTTTCTTTGATTTCAACGGCGATGGCTGGCAGGATATATACATTGCTCAAGACAAGTCGGTGGGCAATACCTTGTACAAAAACACCGGGAACGGCAGTTTTCAGAATGTCAGCGCTTCGAGTCATACCGGCACCAAGATGGACGCCATGAATGTAGGTATTGCCGACTACGACAACGACCTTGACCTCGATATTTATGTCACCAATGGTCCCATCGGCAATAAATTGTATCGAAACGAAGGAGACGAAACCTTCACAGAAGTGGCGGACGAGGCCGGCGTGGCTTACTATGGCTTCTCCTGGGCGGGAAATTTTCTGGATGCGGATTTGGACGGAGATTTGGATTTGTATGTCTGTTCCAGTATTCCGGGTTCCATCAACCCTTTTTACATGAATTCAGGAGACGGCACTTTTGCACAAAGCACCTTTCCGGCTGACTTTGGGCTTACC
>CAZJYF010000651.1:0-2377 GCA_964549665.1 uncultured Saprospiraceae bacterium | reverse complement strand
ATATCGTGGAAACAAAAGGGCGAGAAGATTTGGATGATGTAGAAAAGATAAAACGACTTTATCAATGGTGTGATGATATAAATTCCGTGCAAAATAAAGTTAAATTTACTGCTCTTTATGTAAAACAAGAGGATTATGAAAAATATACGCCGAAAAGTTTTGAGGAATTGGTGAAAAATTTTAAGAAATAATTTATGTTTATTTACGATAAACCAATTGAGACTGAAAAAGATGATTTCCTTGGTAGGAAAAGATTCTCCCAACACCTTGGGAAAGCTCTTTTGGATTGGAAAGAAAAAGAAAGCCTTGTCATCGCAATTTATGGGGAATGGGGCTCTGGAAAATCTTCTGTAATAAATTTGGCCAGTGAAAGTATTAAAAAAAGCGAGCATGAAAATAAACCGACAATCATTGAATTTAATCCTTGGATATTCTCAGAAGAGGACAGCTTGGGCGAGCACTTTTTTAACGAGATTGCAAAAGAGTTAGAGATAAAAAATGATACTGACAAAGATAAAAAAATTGCGAAGAAGCTAAAATTTTATGCAAGTCTACTGAGCTTGGCTCCAGAAGAAAATTTACTTGTAAGTTTATCATCAAAAACTTTGCTCATTTTGGGATTGATTGGAATTACAGGCAGTCAAATTATCAACTGGTTTAATATCCCGAGTAATTGGATCCAAAATGGTCTTTTAATAGGCGGTCTCGTTCTCGTGCTGTTGGAGTTTTTCAAAGGATATTTAGCTAAATTGGCAAATTTTTTTGATAAAAAGGTTGATTACTATTCAAAATCTGTATCAGAGGTTAAGCGGGAAATAAAAAAAGAACTTATTGATAGACAGAAAAAACTTGTGATTGTAATTGATGATATAGACCGACTGAATCAATCAGAAATTAGACAGATTTTTAGACTTATTCGAGTAAATGCTGATTTCCCAAATACAATTTATCTTTTGGCTTTTGATCGAAAAATTGTTGAAAAAAATCTTGAAGAACAAGTTGGCGTTTCAGGGAAAGATTATTTGAATAAAATTGTGCAAGTCAATTTTGATGTACCATTTGCCAAACCTTCTAAAATTTCTACATTTCTTTTCAAAGAGCTGGACCGGATTTTGAGTGTATTACCAGAATCAGCACAAAAATATTTTGGCCAAGATAATCCTTATTGGGTAAATGTTTACCATTCGGGATTTAAAGATTTTTTCAAAAATATAAGAGATGTAAAAAGGTTTGCTAGCAGTCTTGAATTTAATATTTCACAAATGTATCAAGGTAAAGTAATGGAAGTTAATCCGATTGATTTTATTGCAATTGAAGCAATTAGAGTTTTTGCGCCGGATTTTTACTCGTTCATGCGTGATAAAAATTCACTATTCACCTCAACGGACAGAAATGACAGAAGCTCAAGAGATAACAATCCAAGAAAAGAGGAAATTGAAAAAGCATTGAACGAATTACCAAACGAAACGAAAGAATCTCTACTTGAGTTGTTAAAAAGATTGTTTCCTCAAGTTGATGGTATATTTCAATATGGTTATTCAACACATGGGCATGACTGGCAATCAAGCTGGAGTAATAATTTAAGGGTATGTGCTACAAATAATTTTGATAGCTACTTCACATTGATTCCTGGTGGAGATGAAGACGAATTGAGTCAATTTGAGATTGAAGAAATTTTGAATAAAACCAATTCCGCAGAAAATCTTGAGCAAATACTCAGAGAATATATTGATAAGAAAAAAATCAGGAAAGTTTTGCAAAGGGTCCAAGATTTTACAAGCGACCAAAATCGCATTTCTCAGGAAAACGCGAAAAATGTTGTCAAAGCACTTTTCAATATTTCTGATGATTTGCCTGAAGAAAAGGTTGGTATGTGGGACTTTGGCGTAGATATGGACTTAATGAGGATTATTTATCAGTTACTTAAACGAGAAACAGACAAAATCAAAAATTTTGAAGTGCTAAAAGAGGCTATTCCGCTTTCAAAAGGATTATTTGGCCCAGTGCAAAAAGTTTCGTTAGAATCCTCTAGAAAAGAAAAAAGTAAAGATACGGATGAATTTATAGTTCCGGAGGATAAGATAGAAGAATTGCAAAAATTATGTCTTGAAAAAATTAAGGGGGCAAATATTGACGATTTGCTAAAACATAAAAACTTGCTTTATATCTTGTACCGCTGGAAAGAATGGGATAAGGAAGAAAAATGGAAAGAATTTATAAAAGAAATAGAAAATGATAATCAAAAATTACTGTCCTTTGTAGCAAAATTTATCTCAGAAAGCAGGAGCCAAACAATTGGTGATTATGGAGTAAGAGTTGTAAAGAAGTTTAATTACAAAAGCTTGGCTGATTTTCTTGACTTGGAACAAGTAAAAGC
>CAZJYF010000650.1:0-2378 GCA_964549665.1 uncultured Saprospiraceae bacterium | reverse complement strand
TCTAAAACTAAATTTTCACAAGAGCAATTGTTTTGCAAGTTAAATTCATAAATAACGTCTTTGTAAAATATTGAATATCAGTTATAAACATCACGTTTGGGGCTAGGTTAAATTTTTTAAGATGTGGTTAATATTATTTTAAATCGCCTTTTTTTTCTAAATTAAACCCTCTTGTATTTTCAGAATTTGAGAAGAAATCATTGCACAGATTGAATTGGAAACGATTAAAAACGATGATTCGTTTCTTTTAGGTATTTGTCATTGACGGTTGCCTGACAGAATACGGGTTTTGCATATTTAAATTTTTTAAAAAGAATAAAACGATTTTTTTGCTACCCGAATGGATTGTAATACCTTCCTTTCCGAAACCAAAAATTCGATAAGATCCAATTTTAGAAAATGCATTTTTAACAACTTCCTTTTTTCTATGCAATCAGCCGTAATACCTTCCGCCACCCTGGAGTTTCTGCGAGAAATCAAAGAGAACAACAATCGTCCTTGGTTCAATGCACACAAAGAATGGTATCAGGAAGAGTTAGCAAAGATGAAAACCTTTTCAGATGCTCTTTTCGAGGAGCTGAGTCGCTACGACCCTATCGAACAGCTTCGATTATTTAGAATATACCGCGATGTCCGGTTTTCCAAAGATAAGTCTCCTTACAAGGTCTGTTTCAGCGGGGGAATTAAACGCGCCACTAAATTGCTACGGGGCGGTTATTATTTTCACATCGAGCCGGGGAAATCTTTTGTCGGGGGTGGTTTTTGGGCGCCGAACCCTGCCGACCTAAAACGCATCCGCGAAGAAATCGCTACCGATGACCGACCACTGCGGGGAATCCTCGGCCAAGCGGCTATCAAACAAACCTTCGGCAGCCTTCAGGGAGAAGAGGTCAGAACTGCTCCTAGAGGATTTTCGAAAACCCATCCTGCCATTGACCTTATTCGTAAAAAACAGTTTATCCTTTCTCGTTCCTTTTCGGACGCAGAAGTCCTCTCTCCAAACCTTCTCCAGGATATGGTCCAAACCTTCCGGAATATGCTTCCTTTTTTTGAATACATGAGCGAGGTGTTGACTACGGATGCCAACGGGATGCCATTGGAGGATGAATGAGCGCTTTTAGAAAAAATTAAGACAAGTCCAAAGTTAAAATTTTCAGAGTTAATTCTATCAAACTCATTTTCTTGGGTGCGTTCAATTTCTTGGGAAAACGGAAGCGGCAACTTGCAACTCATGGTACCAAAGGACCATTGAAAGAACCTAGCTTTTTTTATGTCCCGAATGGAGAATTATTGTCAAACCATAGGGAAACTACATTCTTTGACTTATTGGAATACCCGGATGTAATCGACGATGAGCCGTTGGGGAAAGACGGTGGAGGCATCCGGACTTCCAGGAAAATTGCCCCCAACGGCTAGGTTGAAGATGAAAAAGAAAGGTTGGTTGAAGGGATAAGGCTGTACGCCAGTGTCGTTGGGTGTAAACTCATGAAATACCTGATCATCTATTAACCATTGAATAAGGTCTTCTTTCCAACTTATCGAAAAAACGTGAAATTCTTCGGAAAATTTGGCATCACCTTCCAGCAGGTTGGTTCCCGTTTGGTATTGGTGCTGGTTAAAATTGGCACCGAAGTGCGCAGTGCCAAGGACCCTGCCCGGTAAATCTCCCGTCAACTCCATAATATCAATCTCACCCGATGTAGGCCAACCAACGGTGTCAATATTGGAACCAAGCATCCACAAAGCGGGCCATAGCCCTTGACCTTCCGGAAGGGCAGTCCGGATATCAATTCGTCCGAACTTGAATTCCTGCTTGCCTTTGGTGACCATCCGGGAAGAGGTGTAGTTTTTACCAGCAAAATTTTCTTCTTTTGCCTCGATAATGAGAAATCCGTTGGAAAGGGTGGTGTTCTCAGCCCGGTAAAATTCTAATTCGTTATTCCCCCAACCGCAAATATTGGGGCAGCCATCCCCCGTTTCGTGGGTCCAATTATCCATGTTCAAGCTGTTCCCTTCAAATTCGTCGCTCCAGACTAGCGTCATCCCGTTGTAAGAATCCGGGGAGACATAGCCCGTGTCGGGGATGCCGAAATTATTTCCGCCAGGGTTTTGGTCATCATCTTGAATGATTCCTTTGCCTGTATCTTTGGAGAGGGTAGCCTTGGTAGGGTCGAACAAGAAAATTTCAAAACTTTCTTCCTGTTCGGCAATCTCATCCCCCAGGATACTTACCTCAATCATTTTTCTGCTTTCATTGGGCGTAAAGGCGAGATCACCCTGCGTAACTACTTTAAAATCTGTTCCTTCTTCCGCGGTCCCATTCCGGGAATCAAAACGAACGGAAACATTTTCAGTGCGGTTCGTTCCGGTCAAATTTA
>CAZJYF010000649.1:0-2380 GCA_964549665.1 uncultured Saprospiraceae bacterium | reverse complement strand
GTAAAGTATGAACTCATCTTAAAATCTTAAAAACATGAATATTAAATGCAAACAATTCCCAAGCCTCGTTTTTTCCTTTTTAGTATTCGCCATTTTTCCGTTTGGTGCAAATAGCCAAAATACCGAACCGGTTTACCTACTCAGACCTTCCAAAGTCTTCGACGGAGAACGGCTTCACGACCATTGGATCGTCCTCGTAAAAGGAGAACGCATTGCCGCAGTTGGACCAAGCGCAGCATTGGAAATTCCCGCCGGGGCAGAAGAAATAGACCTCGCCGGAACTACCCTCCTTCCCGGATTGATTGAGGGACATGCGCACATCTTGCTCCACCCCTACAACGAAACCTCCTGGAACGACCAAGTGCTCATTGAATCAACCGCCGAACGAGTCGCACGAGCCACGGTTCATGCGAGGCGAACCCTCGAAGCGGGCTTCACCTGCCTGAGGGATTTGGGCACCGAAGGGGCTGGTTTTTCGGATGTCGGCATCCAACAAGCCATCGAAAAAGGGGTCATCCCCGGTCCGAGGATGCTCGTCGCAGGCAGGGCGATTGTCGCAACCGGAAGCTATGGACCGAAAGGATTTGCGCCCCATGTAGCGGTTCCCCTGGGGGCAGAACAGGCGGATGGAAATGATTTAATCCGCGTGGTGCGAAGCCAAATTGGGAAGGGCGTGGACGTGGTGAAGGTCTATGCCGACTATCGTTGGGGACCCAAAGGGGAAGCCATGCCTACCTTTTCCTTGGAAGAATTGAAGTTGATAGTCGAAACCGCCAAAAGCAGCGGCCGGCCGGTTTCTGCCCACGCCTCCACCGCCGAAGGAATGCGGCGGGCTACCTTGGCAGGCGTCGAAACGATCGAACACGGCGATGGCGGCACCAAGGAGGTCTTTGAATTGATGGCAGAAAAAAACGTCGCCCTCTGCCCTACCCTCGCTGCAGGTGATGCCATTGCCCAATACCGGGGCTGGAAAAAAGGCATCGAACCTGAGCCTCTTCGCATTGCTGAAAAGCGAAAGAGCTTTCAACTTGCCCTCGATGCGGGCGTCGAAATCATCGCCGGAGGCGACGTGGGGGTCTTCCCCCACGGCGACAATGTGCGGGAATTGATCATGATGGCGGATTACGGCATGAAGCCCGTGGAGGTTCTAAAATCTGCTACCTCCGTAAGCGCCAAACGCTTCCATCTGGAGAAGAAAATCGGCTCAATAAAGGCGGGTTTACTCGCCGACCTCATAGCCGTAGAAGGGGATCCCACCCAAGATATCCGCGACTTGCGGAAATTGAAATTGGTGATGAAGGGCGGGGAGTTGGTCCTTTTAAAATAAGCGCGGAGGCACTGTCAATAGGTAAAAAGGCATCCATCTAGGTGCTTTTGACAAACCCTTCCTGGTTAAAAGGAATGGGTGGGTTACCCTTTGTTTGGGAAAAGGGTAAAGCCTCATTCATGTTTGGGATGATTTGGGGCATTGCCCTATGAAAGTCACCGAAATATATCGCCATCAGCGTTTAAAATTCATCACCAGAAACCTCAATCGCCATCAAAAGGACTCTTAATGGAATGGGTAGCGTCTTTGGCAATGTGGGTATAAATAAGGGTCGTGCCCAAATTGGTATGCCCCAATAATTTTTGTATGTAAACAACACTAATTCCATCTTCCAGCAAATGGGTGGCAAAGCTATGTCTAAGCGTATGAAGTGTTGCGTGTTTATTAATTTTTGCTTTTTTGATGGCTCGTTTAATCACCTGTCCCGAGCTTTCTGAAGAATATTTCCCTCCTTTTTGTCCTTCAAATAAGAATTCTTTGGGTTGGTATTTTTTGTAATATTCTCTCAATATTTGAAGCGCTTTCTCCGACAGAATAGTGTAGCGGTCTTTTTTCCCTTTGGCTCCTCTTATGTGGATCAACATTCTATCCGAATCAATATCTGTTTTTTTTAGCGCCAACAATTCTCCTATTCTTAACCCCGAACTGTAAATCAAAGACAAAAGCGCTTTGTGTTTGAGGTTATAGGTGATTTCAATCATTCTTTTCACTTCATCTTTACTTAGAACAACGGGGAGTTTCCTTTCTCTTTGGGTAACTTTTAGGTATTCGAAAGGGATATCTCTGCTATAAATTTCTTTGTAAAACAATTTCAATGCTCCCACCATTTGGCGTTGATATGAAGCTGAAATGCTTTTTTTCTTGACCATGAAATAGATGAAAGCAAAGAGTTCTTTGTCCTTAATTGTTTTAAACGGTTTACCGTCGGAGTAACCTTTGAACAATAACAACGTATTTTTATAGCTATTAATGGTGCTTTTGCTATAACGCTTTAACTCCAATATTTTAACAAAATCTGCAATAACGATCATAAAAACAAATTTATCCCTTTTT
>CAZJYF010000648.1:0-2383 GCA_964549665.1 uncultured Saprospiraceae bacterium | reverse complement strand
AGCCTGCCTCGAAAAAAATCCGGCTGGCCTGAATTTGGGCGTGGCATAGGGCTTCGATTGTAGCCGGGGCAATTTTATAATTCAAATTAGGAGACCCTTTTTTATCGAGCAAAACCCGGTTTTCGGGCGAGGCTTCATCGTGGGTGAGGATGAGCATGCACATCAGGCGGTCGTAGCGATCCATCACATAATTAAGGGCATCACCCCACAACCCCGTATTTTTGGAAGTAATAAAGGGGTAATAAAAAGCAGTTTCCAGATAATAATCGTTCGTTTTTGAAAAGTCATCGCTGTAAAAAACTTTTGGAAAACCTTTGAAACCATTTACCTTCTTCGGGTGAATGCCGTAAACCACCAAAGCCGGATGCAGGGTAACAAACCGCCCCAATGCCGGAAATTGTTTTTGAAAACCCGAACGCAGCAAAATAGTCGAAGTGCCTATCGTGCCACCGGCAAGGATGATTTGCCGCGCGTTGATTTTCACCCTTCCCGTCGGCCATGGACCAGGCAAAGTGCCTTTTGGGGCAGCACAAACGTTGGCAATAATTTGCCGATTGTGAATTCGTTCCACGGTGCAATTGGGAATGATTTCGATACCCGCTTTGCGCGCCTCAGGAATTTGGACAGCGAGGGTTCCCTGCTTGTTTCCTTTGGCGCAGCCCAGATTGCAAAAGCCCATTCCTTCGCAGTTTCTGAGGTTGAGATTTATTTTTTGAACCTTCAGCCCCAATCGCTCGCATCCTTCCCGGAAGAGGCGATTGTTTTCATTCATCATCCCCTCGTCCGGTTCGATTACGTTGATTTCCTTTTCCAACCGCTCAAATCGGGCCGTCAAATTTTTTGACGAAAGTCCTTCCACATTCCAGTCGGCACAAACAGCCTCCGGCAACCGAAAAGTCACCCCGGTGTACATCAAAGTGCTGCCTCCGAGGGCTTTTCCAAAGCTAATGGTGATAGCGCCATCGGTTGTCGGGAAAGCGCCCCGATGGGAAAAGAGGTCAAACATTTCGATTTCCCGTTGGGTGAAGTACTCGATCGGAAAATGCGGACCCGCCTCAAGCAAAGCTATTCGCGCCCCCGACCCGGCAAGGGTGGCAAGCCTTGCCGCAATGGTACCGCCCCCGGCACCGGAACCAACAATGACGATGTCGTATTCTTTTTTCATGGCAAAACCTCCATTTTACCTTGACTCATCAGGCGAATGATTTCATCGGGAGGATTTCTTTCGGGAAGGATGGGACCGGGGTAATGAATAGTTGGCCAAACATCTTCCCTGGTGTAGTAGCTCATTTTGACGAAAGTCATCATTCCAAAAAATCCCATCCGCAGCAAGCCGAACCGGTTATTTTCCAGCCAACGGAGTTCCTTATCCTGTTCCATTTTGTTATTCCGGCTGAAAGGACTTCCTCCAAAAAAGAACCCTAGAAATTCGATGGTAGTGAGTAAAAAAAGGATTTTGCGGCGCAACGCAGGCGCCATATTGGCCAATGACCAATCCATAATTCCCGCGGTGGTCATGGTTCCGGCGCCTTCGTTTTGCGAAGTGGGAGGAATGATTCTATTGGCTGCGGCAAGGAAGGTCCGAAGCCGGTGCCCGCGCAGATATTGGCAGTGATAGGTGGGTTTCATTGGTCTATTTTTTCAACCCAAAACGTGGCGTTTCACCGCGCGTGATACAAACCGAACCTTCTCACCCATCGGGAAACGGGCAAGGTTCGTTTTGACAACGCCTTTGGTCATCAATGTTTTTTTTGAATAATCTATCATGACATCTACCAACACGGACTTCCCCTTGTTTGAAATTTCAATCGCCTCTTTAATAACATCCTCTATTTCGAAATCATTTTTCATCTTAATAAAATGGATTCCGGTGGCTAAGGCTATTCCCTCCACATTAAAATCGCCCAAGACGGTGCAGGTTTTTCGATTGAGGGGAATTTTTTGGAACTGAGAAATCTGTCCCAGTTCACCGTCGTGAAATACAAAAACCACCACTCCAACACCGTAGGTGGCAGCCGTCAGTAATTCCATGCCCGTCATCAAAAAAGCGCCATCGCCAACGATCGCGACGACGGGGGTATCGGGATTGCTCAATTTGACGCCAATCGCCGCCGGAACGCAATAGCCCATGCAATTGAAGTCCGTTGGCGAAATGAAGCGGCGCGGTTGATGTACGGGGAAAAGTTCTGCCGCAAGGAAGGTGTGCTTGCCGTCGTCCACGACCATGAAAGCCTCGTCGGGCAGTTGTTTTCGCAAGGACTGGAAGAAAAATCCGGGCGACACCTTTTTGTCGTTTTTCTTTTCTTTCCAGGTATCCAGGTAGTTATTTTTGTCTGATGCAATTTGGTTTTTCAGTTGCTCAAAATTGTGGTCCGATTTCCAG
>CAZJYF010000647.1:0-2386 GCA_964549665.1 uncultured Saprospiraceae bacterium | reverse complement strand
TATGGGATTTTGTTTATTGGAATGCATTTGATACAAACGGGAAATACGCTCTTTTTTCATCGTACGCGTATTCAAAACATAGGAACCCGCATCTAATACACCAGAGTAAACTCTGAAAAAAGCCAGGCGCCCTACAAAAGGGTCGGTAGCAATTTTAAAGGCGAGGGCTGCAAAGGGTTCGGTCACCGCCGGTTTGCGGATTTCGACCTCATCAGAACCCGGATTCACCCCTTCCACCGCATCTACATCTACCGGAGAAGGCATGAAAGAGCAAATGGCATCCAAAAGTCGTTGCACCCCTTTGTTCTTGAAAGCGGAACCACACATCATGGGACAAATACTTCTATCGATGGTAGCTGCCCGAATCGCTGCCCGTATATCATCGTGCGTAATGGAATTGGGGTCTTCAAAGTATTTCTCCATCAAACTCTCGTCGTATTCTGCCACCGATTCCAACAGTTTTTCCCGGTATTCTTCCACCGTTTCTAACAAATCTTCCGGGATGGCAATGGTTTTAAACGTCATTCCTTTATCCTCATCATTCCAAACGATTGCTTCGTTGGTTATCAAATCAACCACCCCTATAAAATTCTCTTCCGCACCAATCGGGATTTGCAAGGGAACTGCATTTGCCCCCAATTTTTCTCTGACATCGTTGACCACGTTGAAAAAGTCGGCTCCGCTGCGGTCCATTTTATTGACGAACCCAATGCGTGGAACCTTGTATCTATCTGCTTGACGCCAAACCGTTTCTGACTGTGGTTCAACCCCGGAAACGGCACAAAACAAAGCCACCGTACCATCCAAAACCCGCAGGGAACGCTCCACCTCCACCGTAAAATCTACGTGCCCGGGGGTGTCTATTATATTGATGGTGTATTCATCACCTTTCCACTCCCATGAAGTTTTGGTAGCAGCCGAGGTGATCGTAATTCCACGCTCCTGTTCCTGCTCCATCCAATCCATCGTAGCTGCGCCATCATGCACTTCACCTATCTTGTGGCTGATGCCAGTATAATACAGGACTCGTTCAGTCGTAGTCGTCTTACCCGCATCGATATGCGCCGCAATACCTATATTTCTTGTATATTTTAAATCTTTGCCCATGACTACTCCCTTGTGGGATTGATAATTTGATTTGTAAATTTTTAAATTACGAGTTCCTCATCTATCCATGCCTCAACGCCTGAACTCTAAACCCGGAAATGCGCAAAAGCCCGGTTCGATTCTGCCATCTTGTGCGTATCTTCTTTCCGCTTAACGGCAGCCCCTTCGCCTTTGCTGGCAGCTATGAGTTCTGCTGCCAACTTTTCGGCATAGCCTTTCCCACTTCTTTTGCGAGCGAATTTTATCAACCACTTCATTCCGATAGAAACTTTGCGCTTCGCCCGGATTTCGGCTGGAATTTGAAAGGTAGCGCCACCAATACGGCGACTCTTCACTTCCACCTGCGGCATCGCGTTATTCAATGCTTTTTTCCAGATTTGGTGCTCTTCTTCCTCTGTGCGTTCCTTCACGATATCCATCGCATCGTAGAATATTTTAAACGCCACGCTTTTCTTACCCTGCAACATCAAATTGTTGACAAATTGCGTCACCAACGGGTCGCTATATCTTGGGTCAGGTTTAATTATCCGTGGTTTTGGCTTCCTTTTTCGCATTTCTAATTGGTTGTATTAAAGTATGGTGGGTCATTGTCGACCCTTCATGTTCGATTATTATTTTGGACGCTTTGTTCCGTAACGGCTTCGGCTTTGCAGCCGGTCTGTCACTCCCGCCGTATCCAATGCCCCCCGAACGATAGTGTACCGAACACCCGGCAAATCTTTTACCCGGCCTCCCCTCACCAAAACGATTGAGTGTTCTTGCAGATTATGCCCCTCACCGGGGATGTAAGCAATAATCTCAATGCCATTTGTCAAGCGCACTTTCGCAACTTTACGCAAGGCGGAGTTCGGTTTCTTGGGCGTCGTGGTGTAAACACGAGTACAAACTCCCCTCTTTTGCGGACAGGAATCTAGGGCCCTTGATTTACTTTTGCTGATAATTTTCTTTCTGCCTTTGCGAACAAGTTGATTAATAGTCGGCATATTGCTCTTTTCGATTTAGGATTTACAAAAAATTCCAAACAAGTTCTTCTGTACTATTATTGATTGATTTTCAATATTATACACCTCAAAATACGGTGCAAAATATTTATAATTCAAAAGCTTTTTTTACAAATTAAAAACGCCTTTTTCAAAAGCGCTCGCAAAGGTAGGATTTTTTATTTGAATTGCAAAAAGGCTTTTTGGAAATATTTCAAGGTTTTTTTTGAACCTCCCCAATCGAAGAATTGATTGAAATAAAATGCTTTTTGAATGGAAGAATAAATCCTTCCCTCCGG
>CAZJYF010000646.1:0-2386 GCA_964549665.1 uncultured Saprospiraceae bacterium | reverse complement strand
TAAGATAGTCAGGATGATGTTTTTCATAATACGGGTTTTTGAATGAGTGAATAGAATAGAGGCGGCTAATTTAATCAAAGTTGGGTTCAATTCCCCGACGCTTGCGTCGAAGAAACTAATAAATCCGCTTTGATACCTCGATGCTTGCATCGGGGTAGTTCATTAAATTGTTTGTAAGCTGGCGTCCCGAATACTGCTTTAAGATTAAAGATATAAGACAAAAGACATTTGCCCTTAGGAAGTAAATGGAAATTGACCAAGTGGAATGAAAGATTCCGTTTTTTGAAGTGCAACTCTCTTAGGCTTTGGGCAAAAGATGTTAGGCATAAGACCCACCCATTTTTGAAAATTGGCGCTACTGATTTTCAGGAGTTTACAAAATTGTTATCCTTAAAATCTTACGTCTTTTATTTTGTGTCCAAAGTCTCAATCTTTTGTCTTATAATCTTAGAAGGACAACCATTCAATTCCTGTCGAATTGGGCGTAATAAATGAGGGAGATAAAAAGCCCGTCGTGCTTTTCGCCCATGGAACGCCCGAATTCTTTCCGGTAGTGGAGATTTGCGGTGATGGTGGTGGTGAATGAATAGCCAAATTGGAGGATGAGTGCCGTGTCGTCCAATCCCGACGTTCCGACATCCCGAAAAACCGATTCGAATTGAGCAGCCAGGCGAATATTTTGCATTTTGGGAATAACCCAATCCGCCCATGCCCGAAAAGACAAAACTTCAGCGGTATTTCCGCCGGTCAGGGCGACAAACTGTTCATCGCCGAAAAACCCATCCTGCCCAAAGGACACCTGCGCCCCGCTCATCAGGTAAGTCCCTTTCTTGTACGAAACATCGTACGCAACTCGCCAGCGGGAGATAGCCACATCGCTAAATACGGTGGGCCCTCTCAGGACAGGTAGGTCACCAAATAGGAAAGAGAGTCCTTGCTGAAAATCCCAATAAGTGGGGTATCCGATTCTGCCGGTGAAAAGGTAACTTCTGCGGTCCGAACCGCTGAAAAGGTGCGGGGCATGAAGCCCTTCGCCGGAACCAATGCTCGCTGCCAGTTCGAAATCGTACTCGCCAATGGGTCCTTTCAGGTCGAGCCCCCAATCCCATTTGAGACCGAGGTCGGTCGCTTCGATGGGCAGAATAAATCGCTGTCGGGGGGCGAGAATCGGGTTCACGCCATATGGAATGACGAACTGCCCCACCCGAAGCATTAATCGGTCCACATTTCCTGGATTGAAGCGCAGCCAAAAATCCTGCGGCGCAAACTTGAGCCGGTGCAGACCGTCCCGCTTTTCCAAGGGGTCGTAAACAAGCCGGGGATGGAGATCCATCGCTTTAACGGGCACCCAATCGGGCAGGATTTTGTTCAAAAATGACGCCGGTGTAAAGGTCTTGACGTAATCGAGTCCGACATAATTTTTTGGAGGTCTCGGCGAGAATTTGAAATGGTCTTTGCTTGTATTTCCGGGTGGAATTCCACTAATCCGGTCGAAATAGAAGGCGCCGGCGAAAACCGCCTCCGTGAATACAAATGACCGCCCATTGCTACCTTCGTCTTCCTCATCAACCTCATCGGTTTCTTCCTCCATCGAAGGGATATTCTGTACCTGACTTGGATTCGATTGGGAAAGCAACGGACCAAAGCAAGTCATTGCAAGGAGAAGAGCCAGAGTTGCACTTCTCCAAATCCAGTATTTGGTTAAGTAAGACATTAAATGAGGACTATGAAATTTAGGGTGTAACTTCAAGGTACACCCTAAATTAATTGTTTCAAAAAAGACCCCAATATTTCAAAGCGAACCGTTCAACCTTCTTCGTTTTGTTCGGGCTTGATTTCTTTCAAGAGATATTTCTTTCCGCTAGAATCCTTGTAAAGGTCGCCTTCTAGTTTTTCCAATATCAGCTTCTGATTATTTGGTTCATTTTCTTTACGCAACTTCATTAAAATTGGAATAACCAGCGTTTCAAGCCCCACGATAATGCCAACAACTGCTATGAGCCGGAAATAGACTTCATTGTCGAATTCGCCCCATATCACAGCGGTTATCAGGAGGGCTAGTATTCCTATTGAAGCAGAAGAAACGAACTGAACCCATTTCTGCCTGTCATTGAGATTTGGAAGTAGGAGGAGGAAGGCATGAGCCAAGGCAATGGCAAGCAGGGCGAAGGTTATCGTGGTTTTCCAAAATTCTTTATTGTTGATGTTGGCCCACAGCCCAACAATCAAAAAGATGGCGGCGGCAATTGAAAAGAAGATGCCGGAAAGACCGAGTCCCCGCCGTTTCTTTTTTTCAATGAAAGCGGCGCATGACATCGAACAAATGCTTGCTGCCGAAATGGCGAAACTCGTTGACAGAATCTTCGTTTGTAACTCCCCGAATTCT
>CAZJYF010000645.1:0-2389 GCA_964549665.1 uncultured Saprospiraceae bacterium | reverse complement strand
TTCCCACTCTTCTCGGAATGCTCTTTTCAGGAGAATATTCTACGTTTTTTAATTCATCGAATTCTTCCGGTCTCCCCCAATTGAAGAACCTCGAAGAATAAGGGCAAGCGGCCATACAGAAACGGCATCCGATACACCTTTCATTATCGATTAAGACAATTCCGTCCTGTCTTTTGAACGTGGCATTTACCGGGCAAACTTTGGTACAGGGTGGATTATCGCAGTGAAAGCAAGGCTTGGGAAACCAATAGGGGGCCGTATCTTCCGTGTCCTGCATTTTGTACACCTTTAGCCATTCCCGATCGGGTGGCGTAAAGTGCATTTTCTGACAGGCCACGGTACAAGAACCACATCCGTCACATTTTGCAAGATCTATTACCATCACAAATTTTTTCCCGGGAATTCCTTCCCTTGCCCCCGATTCGAGCATTTCCTGTGGCTTACCGTTTCCCAATTGTTCTTTATCAACCGCCACTAATTTCCCATCTGTGGTAAGTACCAATTCTTTTTCCCCACCTGGGTCGCCTTTGGCTTGGAGGGACTGAACGGTCAGTCCCCCGGCCAGGGCGGCTCCTCCTGCCAACAATCCCATCTTCAAAAAATTCCTTCGATTATTTTCGGCTTCTTTGTGCTTTGCGTTTTTCTCGTTTTCCATAATTAATTACAATTTGGGTAATAACCTGTTATTTATTTATGCTCATGTTGCCTTTTAGGAGCATTATACCATCAGGATGAAAGTCACTTTTTTGAAAAAAAAAGAACGGTTTCCAAAAATTTACTGGTAAATAATTCACTTTTCTTTCGATGCAAAGGTCACAACCATAATTGTATCTGACTATGATTATAGTCAATCCAAAAGCTGTTTGTTCGCAGAAAAAAAGCAGCTTTTTTGCACGAAAAAAGCTGCGATTTCTCAGGAAAATTTTGCCTGATATTTTAAAAGTAAGCTGACTTGGTTGGTGGATTTTGGTCAAGATGGTTGGACATTAGCCTTGCCATTGTTGAAACAAAGTTATCAAAGCCTTATTAAGCACTCTTTGGTAATTGGATTCCAGTTAATGAGCCAAGGAAACTTAATCCTAAATGGATTTTTGGCTAGAAGTATTTTTGGGGACTGATTAAAATCAATTTTTTAATGGTGGCAGGTAGCAGTTCGATGCGATAATAATAAAATAATTGCTAGTCAAATGGAAGGAATTGTTTAGTTAAAATCGAGAGGATCATAATCTTTAATAAGATCCTTGAGTTTTTCAATGTTTTTCAAGATGATAATTTTGCCTTTTTTTCCCAAGATTTTCTCCTTTTTCAAAGCGTTTATTTCACGGCTAACCTGTTCTGAGGTAGTACCGGCGATAGCGGCAATTTCTTTTCTCTTGAGGGCAACATTCAGGGTTTTCTCTTCCGGGCACCAACCAAAAGTGTCTTTGATATAAAGTATGGCAGCTACGACTTTTTCTGTTACGTTCATCTGGGCAAGGTATTTTATTCTCTGCTCGGTTTTGCGCAGTTCCTTTGAATAAAACATCATCAGGTGGTAGGTGAATTCGGGATTGGACTGAAAAGCATCAAATATGGTCGTATTATCTACGAAGCATAATAAGGAATCCTCAATGGCAGAGGCACTAATTGGATAACTTTCATCACCAAAACCCCGGTGCCCTAAAATATGCCCGTCCTTCGCCAGGCGAACAATTTGTTCTTTATCATTTTCGCCTTTAATAGTTACTTTTACTTTGCCTCGATAAATAAAATAAATTCCCATTACGGGGTTTCCTTCCCAAATTATATATTTCCTTTTTTTGCGATGAATGTTTCTTTTACACGCACTAATTTTGGAAATCCACTCAGGGGAGCAATACCGCTTAATGAAGCAGTTCTGATTCATACAAGTTTCACATTCAACTTTAACCCTGTGGTTCATATTATTAACTGGATTAGGCAGGTGTATAAAATAACTTGGAAATTGTAGGGCTTTTTTTTCCCTTTATTCTTCCTTCTGAGTCAAAGGCAACACGCCTTCCTGCATTATAATTTTCTTATGATTTTTGATTGGTTTATCCCAATCCAAAGGTCTAAATCATTGTCGTGCCGGGAAATGATATAAGTCAATTTAAAAGCTGTTTGTTCGCAGATAAAAACCAGTTTAATTACAGAAAAAAAGCTGCGAATTCTCATGTAAATTGGTACCATTGAAAAATTTATTGCTTGCAAATTCATCATTACTCGAAGGTCCGAAGGGAATTGGCGAGGTTCCAAATGTCCTCTTCCTCGAGAATTTTCTTTTTAAAACCCGGCATATCATCCCTGAGAAATCACTCCCTCCCTGCATTGTGGTTAGTGCTCGTAATAAAATAAATCATTCATATGATGGCTTTATTACATAATTCCA
>CAZJYF010000644.1:0-2393 GCA_964549665.1 uncultured Saprospiraceae bacterium | reverse complement strand
CGGATGTGACAAAACTGAAAGAAGTCGTCCAAACGGAGTTCAACATCGAGGGAAACCCGAGTCCCCGATTTTTGGAGTTGGTATTGAAATATCGCCCCCATCAGTGTACTTTAGTCCCCGACGAGCCGGGCGTTTTGACCTCCGATGAAGGGTGGGATACGATTGGGCAGAAGGCCTTTTTGAAAGAGGTCGTCGGTCGCTTGAAAGAGGAAAACATTCGGGTTTCCCTTTTTATAAATGCAGAAGAAAAGCAGGTCGAAGGAGCAAAAAAAATTGGCGCAGATCGCGTCGAATTCTACACCGGCGATTTTGCCCGCCAATTTTTGGAAGATCCAGAAGCAGCCGTTGAAACCCACCGGCGTTGCGCCTGCGTGGCGAACGAAGTCGGCATCGGCATCAATGCAGGGCACGATTTGAACCTCGACAATCTGCGTTTTTACAAGGAAAATGTGGAGGGTTTGCTGGAAGTTTCCATCGGCCACGCACTGATTGCAGATGCCTTGTATTTTGGCTTGCAGAATACCATCCAAATGTATTTGCACCGCTTGGCGGAGTGAGGATATGATTTTCTTGAAATTCGGTCTTTTTTAAGTGGCATTTCTCACCCATGAAGTGGAAATAGTTGGGTCCGATTGAAAGCCGGAACGAGCAGATCCAAAAAACCGGATTATCTCCCGGGCTTCCAATGACTAATGACGATTGATGACCAATGACTATTTATTTATCTTTGTCCTTAAAACCAAGCCGATTGTGATAAAAAATATAGCCATTTTTGCCTCCGGAACGGGAACCAATGCGAGAAACATAATTCAATATTTTGAACATAATGATTCCATTTCCGTAGCTTTGATAGTATCCAATAAACCGAAGGCTCCGGTTTTGACTATTGCCAAAGAACACCAAATTCCCGTTCTTGTCATCGAGAGGGATAATTTTTACCAAACTAAAGACATTTTAAAAAAACTTAATGAATATTCGATTGATTTTGTGGTCTTGGCGGGTTTTTTGTGGTTAATACCGGGCTACTTTGTGAGGTCTTTTGAAAATAGAATTGTTAATATTCATCCAGCTTTATTGCCCAAATTCGGGGGGAAGGGGATGTTTGGTTTAGAGGTTCATCGGGCCGTGCTTCAGGCAGCCGAAAAAGAAACCGGCATTACGATTCATTATGTAAATGAAAATTACGACGAGGGAGCCATTATCTTTCAATCAACTTGCCCGGTCTTGGGGAAAGATACACCCGAGTCGATTGCAAAAAAAGTTCACGAATTGGAATACGCCCATTTCCCTCGCATCATTGAAGAGGTGATTCGGAAAGTCTCAACAAAGCATTATTCGTTTTAACCAGGCTTTTGCCTTTTAGGCTTACTTCAAAAATCTGGTTATTTAACCAATACAACCGATTTACTATGAAAATTTCCTCGAACATATTCTTAATAATTGCGGGTTGCTTATTGGCTACAAATGTTTCGGCGCAGGAGGAGGATTTGAATTGGAAAAAACACATCAAGCTGGCCGAAGAATTGTACGCCCAGGCGAATTATGTCGAGGCGGGAGAACATTACCGGGCGGCCTGGAAACAAAAAACCAAAGATACCGACCTTATCTATAAAGCAGGCGAGTGCTTCAACATCATCCGGGACTACAAAAATGCAGCTGATGCCTACCAGCACGTCAAGGACGATAATGAAAAGTATCCCCTCGTCGGCTTGAAATATGCCCGCAGCCTGAAACAATCGGGCGATTATGAGGCGGCAGGCAATCAATTGTCTTATTTTATCAATCAATACCAGGCTAGAGACAAACCAACCGTTTCCAGGATCGTGCAAACAGAATTGAAAGGAGCAGCATTGGGGCTTGAATTGGCAAATTCTACCGGCGAGGAAATAGCCGAAGTAGAGCATTTGGGTCCAAACATCAATACCCCCGAAACGGAGTTTGCCCCTTTCCCTTTTAATGATGAAACCCTTTACTTTTCTTCGACGATGGCGAAGCGGGCGGAGATTTTTCGCTCCCAAAAAGTGAACGGTAGCTGGCGGAAAGCCAAAGTACCCAAAAGTTTTCCGGTTATTGAAAAAGACCATTATTGCAATGGCACTCTTACGCCAGACCAGAAGCGATTTTATTTTACAATTTGCAAATCCATCGAAAGTTGGGGTGGGCTGACTACCCAGTGTGAAATTTATGTGACGCGGAGGATAGGCAAAAATTGGTCGGCACCACAGCGTCTTCGGGACTATATCAATGTCGAAGGGGTGACTACCACCCATCCATACGTCGTGCATCAGGACAATACCGAGATTTTATATTTTGCCTCAAACAGGGAAGGCGGGAAAGGCGGCATGGATATTTGGTTCACCACCCGGGATATCAATAGCAACGACCTCGATGTC
>CAZJYF010000643.1:0-2395 GCA_964549665.1 uncultured Saprospiraceae bacterium | reverse complement strand
ATTGCAGAAGAAGATGCGCGTGGTTTTTTGTGGTTGGGAACGAATAAAGGTTTAGTTGTTTTTGACCCCGAAGCTGCCATTTCCGGACAGCCACCTGTTGTCAAATCGTATAATTTTGAAGACGGACTACAGGGAAATGAATTCAATGACCGCGCGTCATTTAAAGATGATGATGGATTATTTTTCTTTGCGGGAGCTAATGGGGTGAATTATTTCAAACCTTCCGAACTTGCTGAAAATCAAGTAGTTCCCTCTGTCGTTTTTACAGATTTTAAATTATTCAATAATTCAGTCAAGCCATCAAATAATAAAAATTCCATTTTAAAAAAAGCCATTAATTTCACTCAAAAGATCGTTTTAAGCCATTTGCAAAACGATATTTCCATTCAATTTGCAGCAATGGATTTCACAAAACCCAAAAAAAATCAATACAAATATCAACTCGAAGGATTTAATGAAAACTGGGTTTTTAATGGTGAAAAAAACGTTGCCACTTTTACCAATTTGAAAGCGGGAACTTACCTTTTCAAAGTAAAAGGCAGCAATAATGATGGCGTTTGGAGCAGCAAGTCCGCCGAATTAATCATCGAAGTGCTACCACCACTCTGGGAAACATGGTGGGCTTATTTGATATACTTGGCAGGATTTATAGGTTTAATGTATGCCTACAACCGCTATCGCATTCAACTGAAAATAAAAGAGTTGGAAAACAAAGCAGCCATCGAACGCGCCCGGTTTAATGAACGCGAAACCTTGCGAAAGAAAAATGCCCCCGATTTTCACGATGAATTGGGACACCGGCTGACGAAAATTTCCTTGTTTTTGGAATTGGCAGAACGGCAGTTGGAAAAACACTCGAAACTGAGTCAATATTTAAGTAAAATAAAACAAAACGCAAACGAACTTTCTCTCGGTTTTCGGGACCTGATTTGGACGCTCGACCCAAAAAAGGATACTTTGTTTCAGACCATAATTCGGTTGCAGGAATTTGGTGACAAGCTTTTTGAGTATTCAGCCATTCATTTTCAAACTTCAGGGATTTCCCCCGATTTTGAACGCATCGAACTCAGTCCCGATGTGCGCAAACAACTATTGATGATTTTCAAAGAAGCAATGAACAATTGCTTAAAATATTCGGAAGCGAAAACCGCCAAATTAATAGTGCGCAAAGAAAATGGCTCGCTCGAAATCTCTTTTCAAGACGATGGAAAAGGCTTCCAAAAAAATGGCATTCAATACGGTTATGGGTTGAAAAATATGGAAGAACGCACCCAAAAAATGGCAGCAAACCTCCAAATTTCCAGTAAACCTCAAAAAGGTACGCAAATCAAAATTTCTAAAATACCCCATGTGGGGTAAGGCGAGCTTAGTAGTTTGTTGCTAAATTAGGAATTTTATTTTAGCTTGTAATAATCGCAAATGGATAATCAAATCATCCACGTCGCCATAGTTGAAGACGATGCTGAAATTCGTCAAACGCTTGCCCTGATAATCAACGGCACCCCTGGTTTTTATTGCAAACACACCTTTGTCGATGCAGAATCTGCCATTAAAGAATTGCCGCAATTGTACGTGAATGTGGTTTTGATGGATATAGAATTGCCTGGCATTTCCGGCATTGAGGCGGTCCGAAAATTGAAGCCCGAACATTGTGAAACTGATTTTTTGATGCTCACTGTTCGGCAGGATGATGAGTCGGTTTTCAAATCTATTTGTTCGGGGGCTTCGGGTTATTTGATAAAGGATACGCCGCCTTCCGACTTGCTCAAATCCATTCGGGAAGTCTTCCATGGAGGTGCGCCAATGAGCGCAAATATTGCGCGGCGAGTCGTTCATTCTTTCCATAAATTTCGCCCCTCCCCGCTGTCCGAAAGGGAGACGGAGATTTTGAATTTGCTTAGTGAAGGCATGAATTATCGAAGCATTGCCGGGCAGATATTTTTAAGCCCCCACACTGTTAAAACCCACATCAAAAACATTTATAGCAAACTCCACGTCCACAGCCGCGCCGAAGCGGTGAAAAAAGCAATAAAAGATAATTTGATTTGAAAGGGGCTTGATTTTCAATACAAGCAACCTTTCAAACAATCCAATTTACCCCATTTGGGCGATTCCCAACGCGCTCTTTCTCTCCTAATTTTGCTTCAGTATTTTAACCAAAAGCCAGATAGTCATTTTAGATTTTATTGTTGTTTCAAAAATCAAAACATTAGAAGATGAGTAAATATAGTCGCTACTTTCCAAGGGGTTTCAACCCCTTGTATTGCGGGGCAAGGGGTTGAAACCCCTTGGAAGAAAAGTATCGATTATTCATATTCAGGTACTTAATTATTTGATTTTCAATTTTTTATAAAGCCGAATTTTCAAACCAAGAAAATCTGGTTCACTGATTTTT
>CAZJYF010000642.1:0-2397 GCA_964549665.1 uncultured Saprospiraceae bacterium | reverse complement strand
AAGCCCGAGAGCGAAAGGCATGCTCTTTCGAGCGCATTTACTTTTCCAGAGGAACCGACCGGGATATTTACCTGGAGCGCAAGCAGTTAGGGGAACAACTCACCGACACGGTTTTAAAAGCCCTGGATTTCGATTTGAAAAACACCGTCTTTTCCTTCGTCCCCAATACCGCTGAATCTGCCTTTTTCGGCTTGATGGAAGGAGTTGAAAAGCGTTTGAATAAGCTGAAGCAGGAAAAAATTCTGAAATTTTGTTCGGAAAAGAATCGGAACCCTAAGAAACTTCAAAAAATATTAAACCGGACTCCGCGCATTGAGAAGATTGTAGTTAAAGATGAAAAGTTGCGCACTTTCATCGCTGATGATAACTCCAGAAGAAGCATGGTTTCCCACGCTTACGATGTCACTTACGGCATTGTCCGAAATGACAAAGACACCCTTGTATTGTTGGATGACTCAATCGTTCGGGGAACGACTTTGAAGGACAGCATCATCGAAATCGTGGCCAGGCTACGCCCAAAAAATATTATCATCGTCTCCTCCGCACCACAAATTCGCTACCCCGACTGCTACGGCATCGATATGTCGAGGATGAAGGATTTTGTGGCTTTCAGGGCTTTGGTTTCCTTGCTCAATGAAACCGGAAAAGGACATTTGCTCCAGGAAACCTACGAGCGGTGCAAAGCCAGCCAATGTCAACCGAAAGTGGAAATTAGAAATGAAGTGAAAGCACTTTACGACGAATTCAGTTGCGAGGAAATATCCAAAAAAATTGCTCAAATCGTGACCCCTGATGGCATAAAACCCAAAGTAGAAGTAATCTATCAAACGATAGAAGGGCTCCATCGCGCCTGCCCCGACCATACAGGGGATTGGTACTTTTCCGGCAACTACCCAACACCAGGCGGCAACAGGGTCGTCAATAAAGCTTTTATCAATTTTATGGAAAAAAGAGACGAACGGGCGTATTGAAAAGAGTAATAAGACGAGGGGTTTACCATTAAATTTTCCGCAACAATTTCCCCGCTTTTTCGAGCAAATCTTCCGTTTTTGCAAAGCACAAACGAATTATTTTTTCATCCTTCCCGCTAGAGAAAAAAGCAGAAACCGGGATGGCAGCCACTCCGAATTCAATGGTCATTCGGTTGGCAAAATTGGTGTCTTTTTCGTCGCTTATTTCCCGATAATCAAACAATTGAAAATAAGTCCCCTCGCAACCAACCGGTTTCAAACGGCTGCCTTTCAGCACTTCCAGAAAGAAGTCTCTCTTTCGTTGGTAAAATGCATTCAGCTCCAAATATTCTGCCGGGTCTTCCAGAAAATCCGCGAGCGCATACTGAATGGGGGTGTTCACGCTAAACACATTGAATTGATGCACTTTTCGAAATTCACTCATCAAATATTCAGGCGCCACACAATAGCCCATTTTCCAACCGGTGTTGTGGAAAGTTTTCCCAAAAGAGAAGGTTACCAAGCTTCGCTCCAACAATTTAGGAAAGCGAAAAATGCTTTGGTGTGCCAAGCCATCATACACCAAATGCTCATAAACCTCATCGCTCAAAACCAAAATATCGGTCCCCGTGGTCAGGTTTTGCAATTCTTCCAGGTCTTCCTTTTTAAAAATCTTCCCGGTGGGGTTTTGGGGGTTGTTGATGACAATCATCCGGGTTTTGGAGGTGATTCGCTTTCGCAAAAGCTGCCAATCGATGGAATAGTCGGGCGCGCTCGATTCGTAAGCCACCGGGATGCCGCCGTTCAACTCGACGGCAGGGCGGTAGCAATCGTAGGCCGGCTCGATTAACAAAACTTCATCCCCGGGTTTAACAAAAGCAGAAATGGCGGTGAAAAGCGCCTGCGTCGCCCCCGCCGTGACGGTGATTTCCGTATCGGGGTGGATGGCTGTTCTATACAGGCGTTCGATTTTTTCGGAAAGACGGTGCCGCAAAACGGGAACCCCCGCCATCGGTGCGTATTGATTGAAGCCCTTGTTCATGTAGTGCGAAACGAGTTTTTTCAAACGGTTGGGGCAATCAAAATTTGGGAAACCCTGCGATAAGTTGATAGCCCCGTGCTTATTGGCTAAGGCCGACATTACCGTAAAAATAGTGGTGCCGACTTGCGGAAGTTTGGATTGAATTTGCAAAACAGTGTCCGTTTTAGGAAATGAAAAATGAATCCATTGGCTAAGATGAGAAGTTATTTTTTTATTTCATCTCCTATTCTTAAAAAACCTTCCTACCTTTGTTCCAATTCTCATTTGGGGTGCTGTGGATGGACGAATGCTGGTTGAGAGCAGTTTTTTGTAAAAATTGCATCTCCCACTTAACATTCGGACATCGCCACGGCTGAGATGATACCCATCGAACCTGCCCGGGTAATTCCGGAAAGGAAAATGAGT
>CAZJYF010000641.1:0-2406 GCA_964549665.1 uncultured Saprospiraceae bacterium | reverse complement strand
GAAGTATGATGCTTTCGGAAGGGGTCTTCATAGCCCTTTCGGTCGTGGAAAATGAGGCGATTGCCGGCTTTGTTGAAACGGGCGTTCTCCGCCGGCGTTGTCAATACCTGATGAACCATGCCACCCTTCACCGGCACTTTATAAAGTTCCGGCAAGACCCCCGAAGGGAATTGTTGGTTCAAGGCGGCATCCGTGCGATTTGAAGAAAACAGAACCGCCCGATTATCAGCCGTAAAGTCGGAAGGGTAATCGTTCGAGGAGTGATAAGTTAGCCGTTTGGCTTGCCCTCCTTCTGCGGGCATCAGATATACGTCGAAGTTGCCGTATCGGTCGGAAGCGAAGGCAATGCTTTGGCCGTCGTGCGACCAAACGGGCATGAAATCGCGGGCATTGTGCAGCGTTAGCGGGAAGGCAACTCCGCCCTCCTTTGGCACCTTGTATAAATCGCCTTTGTAGCTAAAAACGATGGTTTTTCCGTCGGGCGAAATGGCAGGGTAGCGCATCCATAAAGGCGCTTCCTGAGCTTTCAATAGGGTGGTGAATGTCCACAAAATAGTCAGGGTGATGCTAATAGCATTCATGGTTAAAAATTGTTTTTTTATTGAAAATAATAAATTGGTGAAAATCAAATTGAAAGGAAGATAGGAGAGCGGATTTGCAGCTGTGGCTTATCGAGTATTTGAGAATCATTGGTTAGGTAGCGCTTGATTTGAACAATATTTAAATTTGTCAAAGTTGCAAAAATTTGGCCAATAAAATAGCCTGAGGGGAATTCGGAGAATTTTGAAAAGTTCCCGATGCCTCAAATAATTCGTGTTTGACCGGTAATCAGAGCTTGTCCCGAATACCTTGGGGTGTTGCCTCGGCGGGGGGGGGGGACGAGGTGATGCCTGATTACCGAGTATTTAAGGCGTCACCTCGTTGCCATCCCTCATAACCACTACGCCGAGGCAACACCTTAAATACTGCCGTTCTTTTTTTTCATTCAAAAAGGGCTCGATTGAGTTCCTCAATTTTTCCCAAAGTTGAAATCCGAATCTTGTAGCGCTCGATGTCGAGACCTTTGGTGTTGTATTTCGAAATAAAAATTTGTCGAAAGCCAAGCCTGTCTGCTTCCTGAATGCGTTGTTCGATGCGGCTAACTGCCCGGATTTCGCCGGAAAGCCCAACCTCCCCAGCAAAGCAAACGTGGTGCGGAATTGCCACATCCTGCAGAGAGGAAAGCAAGGCGCTGACGAGGGCTAAATCGAGCGCGGGGTCATCTACTTTGATGCCTCCTGCAAGATTCAAAAAAACATCGCTTTGTCCAAAAGGAAAGCCCCCGCGCTTCTCCAACACAGCCAACAACATGCTCAATCGTCGCAGGTCAAAGCCGGTTGACGTGCGTTGCGGGGTGCCGTAAACGGCCGTACTTACCAAAGCCTGCGTTTCGATAAGCATCGGACGCATGCCTTCCATAGTGGCAGCAACTGCCGAGCCACTGAGTTCTTCCTCCGTCTGTGAAAGGAGTAATTCGGAAGGGTTAGAAACCTCCCGGAGTCCGCTTGCCTGCATTTCATAAATCCCCAATTCGTCGGTTGAGCCGAATCGGTTTTTGATGGTTCGAATGATGCGGTAGGTATGGTTCCGGTCGCCTTCAAATTGGAGGACGGCATCCACGATATGTTCCAAAAGTTTCGGTCCGGCGATTGAGCCATCCTTCGTGATATGCCCGATGAGAACCACCGGGATATTGGTTTCTTTGGCGAAGCGTTGCAACTCCCCGGCACATTCCCGCACCTGCGATATACTGCCCGGCGTGGAGTCAATATGTGGAGAAGATAAGGTTTGGATGGAATCGATGACGATTAATTCGGGGCCGAGATTCTGAGCGTGGGTGAGTATTTTGGAAGAATTGGTTTCGGTCAGGATGTAGCAATCCGATTGAGCATTGCCAATCCGTTCGGCGCGCATCTTGATTTGTTCTTCGCTTTCTTCGCCGGAAACGTAAAGAATTTTGGCGTTCATGCTCAAAGCCACCTGCAACAGGAGGGTTGATTTGCCAATGCCCGGCTGCCCGCCAATCAGCACCAAAGCGCCATTTACAATTCCGCCGCCCAAGACCCTGTTCAATTCCGAATCGGGCGTGACTACACGCCGGGTATTCCCGGTTTGAATATCAGGTAACGCAATCGGACGGGGGCTGTTGCGGGAGTTATCTTTTCCCCGCCAAGCCTTTTTCCGCTCTTCTCTATCGGTTTCTTTAAAAATGATTTCTTCCTGATAGGTATTCCATTCACCGCAAGCAGAACACTTCCCCTCCCATTTAGGAGTGGATGCGCCACAATTCGAGCAAATGAAGATTTTTTTAATTTTTGCCACGGCTGATTTTAGAAATTAATTTGTTATTTTAAAAAAGCCTTCAAA
>CAZJYF010000640.1:0-2422 GCA_964549665.1 uncultured Saprospiraceae bacterium | reverse complement strand
GAAATCATTGCTCCATTTGATGTCTCCCTTTGGCGAAAGCCGGGTGACGTTTGCGCTGGGAAAAGACACGCTATCCATGGAACTGGCAATAGAAAGGATGAGGTAGCCGCCATCCCGGGTTTGTTGGATATCGACACCGAGGTTGTTCCTGTCGGTAGCGCGGTATAGTCGTTCAAAGCGGTCCTGGGCTTGCGTACTGATAACAGTGAGCAGGGAAAGGGCTAAAAAAAGAAGTTGTTTGGTATGATTCATTAGAATGAAAATTTTGGGCATTCGCGGGGTTTTGGGTGAAATTTTAATAAACAGCTGCTAAAGTATCGTTTGTTTTTACTATTTCAAAAAAGTTAATTTAATAAAATCACTTTCCGTCAGCCTGAATTCAATTAATAACCAAAAAAAGGGTGGAATAGGTGTTCGATTTCACTTCGTTACGGAGGCTGAGGTCTTTACCTGTTGAGCAATCCCCACGCTTTCGACCAATCTACGAATACCCGGAACCACTTGCAGCAACACGCCCGCCTGCGGTTTGGCAGCCTCATCCAAAAGCGCTAAATATCTGGTTTTCATTTCTTCCGAAAAGGGAGCGGCACTCGTTATCGTTTCCATTGCCTGCAAACCGGCTTCAGCTATCTTGGAAAACTTTTCCGACAGCCCTTCTATTTTTTTGAGTTGCGCTGAATTTTGCAGTGCGGGCAACAATTTTTCATGATTGGCTCGCCAGAGCGTCATCTGCTTTTTCAATTCTGCCCTAAATTTCTGATGGGTCGAATCGGCGAGGAAGGCTTCGACCTTTCGATCGAAATTTCTGGCAAGAAAACTTTCCGGGCGGGCAGCATCCACCACCCCGTCAAGGGGAATTTTCGTGGAAAATTGGTCGAAGGTTCTCATCCGGTCATAGTATTTCACTTCTTCCAGCACGTCCACCAGGATTTTTAAGGGTTGAATAGGCGCGCCATTCGCAAGTCGCTCCAATTGAGGAATATAAGCCGATTCGTGGGTGACTCCTTGCAGGGAAAGGTATTTGGAAATAGCTTGGAGACGCCTGTAAAAATCCTCAGTGTCGTTGGTCAGAACCTGCGGCGACCAAAGTTTTTCAGCGATGGCCCCCACTCGGGGATAAATTCGCGAATCGATGGTCACGGAATCCACCACCTCCGACCACATGCAAGCCTCTCCGCCGAGGATGCGATTTTTGTCCTCTTTGGTTAAGGCTTTTATACGTTGAAATTCAGGGGGCTTGGTGCCGCGCATGTCGTTGCCACCGCTTCGCCTGCCATCGAAATCGAATTTTAAAAAACCTAGACCCATCGTACCCGAAATAGAATCACCACTTATGGTTGCCTCAAAATTGACTTTGCCAAAGTTCGATTGAAAATCAAATCTCAGTTGATTACCAACCAAGGTTGCCGAATCGAAAGAATTGAGGTCGTCCATCATTTTAAAGACTCCCCGCAGCGCATCTTTTTCGCCGAACAGCGTCATCGCGGTTTTCATTTCGTCGCCCTGAATATTCAGTTTCAAGTCCCATGTTTTCCAATGGAGACTATCGGGTTCGATGGTCACGCCGCCGGGCAAGATGAGCGGATCCACGGCGTAATGTTTTCCAGCGGGCAGTTTGTGGTCGAGGTACCACCCGGCAGAGAGGATGCCGAAGTGTCCGGCTTGCACTGCCTCGAACAGAGATTTTTGTCCCCGCCAGGATTGGACGACGGTCTCTTTGGGCAAATCGGGTTGCAAAATTTCATCCCAACCGACCATTTCTTTGCCGTGTTTCGCCAATATTTTTTGTAGCCTTTGGTTGAAATAAACCTGCAAGTCAGCCGGGTCTTTGATCCCCTTTTCCTTCATAAAGGCTTGAATATGCTCATTTTCGTCCCAATCTTTCGGGTTAACCTCATCGCCTCCAATGTGCATGTAGGGGTCGGGGAAAAGGTTTGCCATTTCACCAAAAAAGCGGTCCAGAAAGTCATAAACTGCCTCCCGCGAAGGGTCCATCACTGACCCACGGTCGCCCGATTTGACAATTATTTGGAAAGACCCGGCCGCGCTGGCCAATTCGGGATAACCCACAAACCAGGAAGTAGAATGTCCCGGAACGTCGAATTCCGGAACCACTCGGATGCCGCGGTCGGAGGCGTAGGCGATAATTTCTTTGACATCTTGCTGCGTGTAGTAATTACTATCAGAACCCATTTCCTGCAATTTTGGAAAAACTTTACTCTCCACCCGAAAACCCTGGTCTTCCGACAAATGCCAGTGCAGCACGTTCATCTTCAAAGCAGCCATCCCGTCCAAATTTCGAAGGATGACTTCTTTGGGCATCCAATGACGGCAGGCATCGATGAGGATGCCCCGCCACGGAAACCGGGCTTTATCCCTGATGCTGCAAGCGGGTACACTGAATGTGGCATTTTGGTTTTCA
>CAZJYF010000639.1:0-2423 GCA_964549665.1 uncultured Saprospiraceae bacterium | reverse complement strand
TTTTTTGCGCAACCTATTTTATTTTAGTCCAAAACATCAAAATGAGAATTACCCCAGGTTTAGCTGTTGCAAATTGCACGGCTAAACCTTTTTCTAAATGTAGTTTATTATTGGTAGCTTTAATTCTTTTGTAGCAGATGATAATTCCGCGTTTTAAGGGATGCTTACTTTTTGAAAAAACCGACAGAACATGATCCAGGCATTTAACAAAGGTAACACTGTATTAAAAGCGTATCAAACTACTTTTTTGAGATATAAAATGACCACTTCTTATTTGGAGGTCTTTTTACAACGCTATGGAATAAAATATCCTCCCGATTGGATTGGATTATGGCTAAATATACTATTATTCTTATTGATTTTAATAGGTATCCATTCGGCAAACTACCCCTCCCTTTTTTTTGCGGGTTCCCAATTAGCTGGCAGCAACGCCTCCAGCCGATTGACAGGAAAATCGGGCAGTCGGGAAAGGACATCACGAAGATACTCAAAAGGATTGTGCCCGTGTCGGATAGCCGAGCCGAGCAGGGAATAGAGGATAGCCGCCCACTTTGCCCCCTCCTCCGACCCGGCAAAGAGATAATTTTTCCTGCCCAAGGCAACAGGTCGGATGGCGTTTTCCACCAAATTGTTGTCAATCTCCAGTTTTCCATCCTCTAAATAACGTTCCAGATATTTCCATCGATTGAGGGCGTAGGCGATGGCTTTGCCAATCGCACTTTT
This sequence comes from uncultured Saprospiraceae bacterium, assembly GCA_964549665.1. GTDB lineage: Bacteria > Bacteroidota > Bacteroidia > Chitinophagales > Saprospiraceae > CAZJYF01. The sequence continues at coordinate 1,700 of CAZJYF010000639.1, read as the reverse complement.
GGGCAATACCACAGGTAAATTTTCCATCAGCCACTCTTTGAGTTGAGTCATGATGGCGGCTGCCTGTTCCTGTCGCAAAGTTCGTCGCTGCTCATGGGTGTATCCCTCCTGCCGGGCGCATCGCTCAATGGCATAGAGCTCCTGTATCATGTTCAATACATGCTCTGCCCGGGTGGCATCATTGCTTTTTGCTTCATCAAACTTTCTGCGCATGTGTGCCATGCAGCCCACCAGGATGACATCCTGGAGTAAATCAAAGGCATCATAGACCGACAGCCCGTCGGTTTGTAAATGTCCGGTGAAGTTTTTGAGATGATGGGCGGGATATTTGCGCCCTCGTCCCGAATCATATCTGAACACGACATTCTTCCCCAACGGGTCGTGATAGACCCAAAAGTAGCCGCGATGGGTTTTGCCTTTGCCGTTATTTCGGCGAGCGAATTTTTCGGGGGTGATGACCTTGATGGGCGTTTCCCCGAAAGGGTTCGGGGCAGGCTATCCGCCTGAAGGTAGTGTTGCATAAAATGAAGTTCACACATTTTATTATATAACACCTCCAATAAAGCACAACTTTTTGCCACCCAACCATTGACGGTGGCGGCTTTGATGGTCATGCCAATGCGTTTGAATTGTTGGATTTGACGATAATAAGGCAAGTGGTCAACGAATTTGCTCATTAAAATATGTGCCAACAGTCCGGCGGAAGGAATGCCTTTTTCAATGGGACGTGTAGGAAGTGATGCAATGACGACCGCTTTTTCCGATGCTATTTCAATAGCAGTTTCCGAATCGGATGATTCCACTACGGCAGGCGATACATATTTGGGGCGGATATAGCGAATGACCTGAAAACGCCCCGGCACATAATCCAATTCTTCGGTGATTTCTTCGCCGATTTTCTTCCAACCCGTCACATCCTCTTCCGGCTCAATAATCACGTCTATGCGAGGTAGATTCGGAGGCAGGGGCTGACGTTTGGGTTGTTTTTTGGAGGGTTTGTTGCGCGTATAAGTAATCGTTTCTTTGACGGTGGGAACTGCCGCTTCTTCTTTCCCATCGAATGCCAGGCTCAATTGTTCCGGTGGGCTTTGAGGGATAAAACGTTCGCTTTTCGCACCGAATATCAGCCGTTTGAGTTGAGCCAACTCTTCTTTTAGTCGTTCGACCTCATTGGACAACTTCTGGTTTTGTTCCTGCAAATCCTCGTAACTCGGTGGTGGCGGTAGCACTTTCATCAGACACAAGATACTGATAATCAGTGGATTTAGACTAATTATTTGTCTGTTTTTTTTGTTTTTTTCACCCTGTTTCGGGCAGTGAGAATCGCTTTCGACGACGCACGAACTGAAGTTGTACGCCTTCCAAAATCAGCACCAATTGATGCCAGGTAATCCGACAGCTTGTCTGACCTGCCGGAGCAGCAGGCAACTCGAAGGTGCCTTTTTCGAGCATTTTGTAATACAACACAAAGCCCGTACGGTCCCACACCAGAAGTTTCATCCGGTTGCAACGACGGTTGATGAAAATGAATACCTCGCCCGACAACGGGTCACGGTCTAATGCGCCGCGCACCAATCCGCTCAGTCCGTTAAATCCTTTGCGCATATCAGTTGCGGTGCGGTACAGATAGTAGCTTTGGGCACTGCTTAGTGGAAACATCAGACTTGGATTTGGCTTACTAATTGGCACAGGTAACTCGC
>CAZJYF010000638.1:0-2443 GCA_964549665.1 uncultured Saprospiraceae bacterium | reverse complement strand
CGACCCGAACAGAAATCCGTGTTGGCATTCATCAGGCAATACTTGGCGTAGTCAACGGTCTCGTTTTTTGAAGGTTTGACCAGTTTGCTGATATTGGAGGTTTTGCTGTTCCTGAGGAATTCTTTCCAGGTATCCTCGAAATTTACAAATTGGGCTTTGGTGGTGGGAATAAGACAAACAATCCCAATGACCATGCACAGAAAATAACGCAAGTTCTGTCTCATATTTATCGTTGTTTTATGGATTCAACTTGTCCGGGTGATTGCGCCAATAAATCTAGCCAATTTATTTAAAAATAAAAAATGGTGGGATTGTTCAAATTTGGATTTGCAAAATCTTTCCGAATTGGATTTGCGAAATCTTTCAGATTTAGTAAATCTTAGGTTCCAAAATATGAAGGTGGTGCAAATCCATTTAAATAATTAATCGAACCCCCCCCAATTCTTCAATCTTGTAGGGGAAGGAGTTGCCCGGCGAACCGATGAACATGAAGTTGATGGGGATGCTCCATCTTTCGGACAACTCCCTTATCAACGCGGGTCCGAAACAACCGTTAATTTTGATGAATTCGATTTTGACCTCCGGGTAGGCCCTGTCCAACACAGCGATATCTTCTTCCAGCCTGTCTGGGATTTTGGCGCCTTTTTCCAGCACGGAGACAATTTTTATTTTGCGCGTGTGCTCGTTTTTTTTGATGTAGAGCATCACCTTATTTAGATTAGCGACGTTATCCCCCTTGGTGAAAAAGACAAACTCCTGCGAACTTATTTCGTCAATCAACTTTAGAATATCTTGGTTCGTTTTTTCCACGAACTTCCGGATGGGTTCAAAAAAGTACTGGATAATCTGAAGCTGGACCTTCAGCAAGGCAGTCCTGTTGAGCATAATTAATATGAAAAGAAAGGTGGGGATAAAATATTCCAGAAACACCAACAGGTAGGGTGGGTTCATTATCGCATTCCCGACGATAGCCACTATTACGGCAATAACCGCCAATAAAATAGCCACCGGGGTAGCGGTTTCCGGACGTGGCAATTTCGCCCGTTTCACTTTGAGCAGGATATTGCCCAAACCAAAAAGTACCATCACTAGAAGAAAAGAAATAGTGTAAACTCCTGCCAAAGCGCCCAATTCGCCTTTTGTAATGAGCAAAATAGAAGTACTCAAAAGAAAAAACAGAATCAGGATGCGGTAGGTGCTTCCCCGATTATTCTTTTTTAGCAAGAATTGGGGCAGGATGCGGTCAAGGGTAATTCGTTCTAACAAGCCACCGACACCTACAAAAGAAGTCAGCACCGCACCGCTCAAAACCAGGGCGGCATCGACGGAAATAAAAGTGGCAAGCCATGCCCCGCCAGCTTTATTACCCATGAATGCCAGCAATGCCTCCTGATTGGAATGCACCTCTGCGACCGGCAAAATGGCAAGAGCCAGAAAAGCCATCAGCGGATTGAATATGCCCACAACTATCCACATGTTCCGGAGGGTCTTGGGGAAAACGCCTCGCTTTTGTTCTTCTACAAAGTTGGCAGAGCTTTCAAAACCGGATATGCCGAGCATCGCGGCCGAGAAACCAAAAAATAAGGCCACCTTTATTCCTCCGTGGACAGGCAAATGATAGTTTTGGGTAAAGATTCCAAAGCCGTTTTTGAAAATAAAAAATCCGCAAATGAGCGCAAGCAGGGTCAACGCTACCAAGTGGGTTAGAAAAATGAATATCGCCACTTTCGACGATTCGCCGATGCCCATAATGGTAATCCCCATGAAAATAGCAAGCAACACGACCGTGGATATTATTACCGGCATTTGGTGCCAAATACTTTGCACGTAATGCATGGCCTCACTGGCAGAAATAACCGCCGTAGCCATATAAGAAAGGAGGGTCAGGGTTGCGGCCAGGGAGGCGGTGGCCTTGTTCGTCGTGTTCAATAAGGCATTGTAAGCCCCTCCGTTCAAAGGCAAGGCTCCGACCACCTCTCCATAAATCTTCCGGAACAAAAACAGCACCCCTGCCACAATCAGCAGGGCTAACCAAGCGTATTGTCCGGCGTAAATAATCGCAAGGGCGGACACATACAAACAGGAAGAACTGATGTCATTGCCGCAAATAGCCGTGGCGGCTAGTTCGTTTAGTTTCTTCGTAGGTTTCGATTTCATGTGCGAGTTCTCTTTATCTAATTTTAAAAACCGGCACAAATGTATAAAAATAGACCTTCTTTTAGGGGGATATAAAATGCAATTACAAAATGGTTTGAGATGATTTCTGAAATTGCAAAAATTATCGGATAATTAGACTTTGGAGTAGGAAAAAATGTGTTTCTTGATTTCTCGAAATTTGGAAATATCAATGACCAATGTCCACTTAAACATGCCGCCACCAAAAAAACACTTCCGAAAAATTCTCCTGATTCGCTTCTCTTCTATTGGCGACATCGTTTTGACG
>CAZJYF010000637.1:0-2459 GCA_964549665.1 uncultured Saprospiraceae bacterium | reverse complement strand
CCAGATAGGGGTCGCGGGCAATCATGAAGGTGGTGATGGGAACATTTAGCTTTCGGCAACGGGTGGCGAGGTTGAGGGTGCGGTTGATGATTTTGCGGTCTAAGCCGAAGCTGTTTTTGTAGTAGCCCTTTCCTTTTTTGATGCAGGTCGGTTTTCCGTCGGTAATCATAAAGATTTGCTTGTTGGGATTGCGCCTTCTTCGCAAGAGGTCCATGGAAAGTTCCAGCCCGGCGACGGTATTGGTATGAAAAGGACCCACCTTAAGGTAGGGAAGGTCTTTGATTTCAATTTGCCAGGCATCATTCCCAAAAACGATGATATCGAGGGTGTCTTTGGGATAACGGGTAGTGATTAGTTCTGCTAAAGCCATAGCCACCTTTTTTGCCGGGGTGATGCGGTCTTCGCCGTACAAAATCATGGAGTGGGAGATGTCTATCATTAACGCCGTGCTCATTTGGCTTTGGAAATAGGTTTCATGAACCTCGAGGTCGTCGTGAGTCAATTGGAAATCCTCGATTCCGTGGTTGATTTGGGCATTGCGAAGGGAGTCTGAAATAGCGAGATTATCAAGTGGGTCGCCAAATTCGTAGGGGCGCAAATCAGCAGTGAATTCATCCCCGCTGCCGCCAAATTTTGTGTTGTGATTTCCCCGTTTGGATTTTTTTAGCAGGCCAAAGATGTCGTCGAGCGCTTTTTTACGGATGGCGATTTCCATTTTGGCGGTGGGCATAAACTGGGGATTTTGTGCATCCTGCTGCTGAAGGTACCCCTTGTCAATCAAGTCTTGAATAAAATCTGCCATGCCGTAATTTTCGTGCGTCAGATTGTATTCTTTATCTAGCTCCGTCAACCAGGATAAGGCTTCAGAGACATCTCCCGAAGTATAAATCAAAAGCTCCTGAAACAATTTCAGCAGCTTTTCAAAAACGGATCCTTCGTTGGCACCCGGGAGGTACTCAGAAAATCGCCACCCTTTCATATTTCAATAAATTTTAGACCCTGGACAATAGATCTCTGATGTGAGACAAAAGCATTTTTAAAAATTTTGCAATTATTGCAAACGGTGTGCACGCCTTTTGCAAATTTATTTTTCACCCTCCTTACATCTTTGGTCTAAATGTCCAAAGTCTAAATTATTGGCAAAATGAACTAAAGCTTCATTTTATTAAACACCCCTATGACCTCCTTCACATGGACGGCGGACTGTTTTAATAAATTCATTTCCTGCTCATTCAATTTCAATTCAATAATTTCCTCAATTCCATTTTTTCCAAGTTTTACGGGGACGCCCAGGAAAATGTCCTCCAAGCCGTATTGCCCGTTCAGCATAGCACAGCAAGGGAAGATTCGGTTTTCGTCGCGCAGGATGGTTTGCACCATTTGGGCGGCTGCCGCTCCGGGGGCGTACCATGCGGAAGTGCCCATTAATTGGACTAATTCGCCACCACCCTTTTTTGTCCGTTGAATGATAGCTTCCAGGCTTTTGCCATCTATTAATTCCGTTATTGGAATACCCGATACGGTGGTGTATCTAGGAAGCGGAACCATCGTGTCGCCATGACCTCCCATCAGAACAGCCTGAATATCTTTGGGAGAAACATCCAAGGCGGAGGCGAGGAAGGCCCGGTAGCGGGCCGTGTCCAAAATGCCAGCCATTCCAAACACGCGGTTGGCTGCAAGTCCCGAGGCCCTGTAAACTGCCAGTGACATGACATCCAGCGGATTGGAGACCACGATGATGATTGGGTTTTTCGAGTGTTTCATAATGCTTTCCGTGACCATGGTCACAATCTTAGCATTGGTCGAGATTAGGTCGTCTCTGCTCATCCCGGGTTTCCTTGGAATGCCGGCTGTAATGACAACGATGTCGGAACCTTCCGTGATTTTGTAATCATCGGACCCCGTCAAATGGGTGCTGTAATAATCAATCGGTGCTTGTTCCCAGCTATCCAGTGCTTTTCCGCGCGCCAAGTCGCCGATGATATCCAGTAAAACGACTTCTTTAACGACGTCTTTGTGGGCTAAAACATTAGCGCAGGTTGCCCCTACATTTCCCGCGCCTACAACGGTTACTTTGCTCATAATTATTGGTTGGAATTTTGCTTTTAAGATGATTTGGGAGTACTGGTTGGTTTATTTTGAATTTTTGAATTTTTAAAATTCAAAAAAACGAAAAACTACTCGCCAAATATCCGGGTATCAAAGAGGTACAAATGTAGAGATTTTTTTGATGCGATGGAATTCCTGGAAATGGTATTTAACCGACCAAAGACACTTCTTGGCAAGTTTTTTTCTTAATTTTGTAAACATTTTTAAAAAACATTAGTACCTGATTATGTGGGCTTGAATTTTTTGAAAATTGCAATTATTTACCCTCGGTCAAATTTAGTGCCTTTAGTATCGAATTATTTTCACCCTTACTAAGTTGTTCAAAATAAATTCTTCGGATTTTAAAGTCT
>CAZJYF010000636.1:0-2461 GCA_964549665.1 uncultured Saprospiraceae bacterium | reverse complement strand
GAAGCCAATTATAACCAACTGCTTCTCTTCGATTTATAACGCACCACTAGTAACCTCAATAGTATAATTTTCAAAATGGAAGAAAACGAAGGCAAAAAAATTCTGGTCATTCAAACACACGGTGTAGCAACACCTACCAGAACCTACTCGCCCTTATTTTATGCTATGGCCGCAGCTGCAATGGAAATGGAAGTAATGGTTTGGTTCACGATGGATGGCACCAACCAACTTAAAAAAGGTGCCGCCGAAAAGGTTCAATTAGACCCAAACAGCAACGTCACGCTAAAAACGATGCTGCAAATGGCGATGGATTCCGATGTGGAACTCAGAGTTTGCCAACAAAGCCTCACGCTTTGGGATATGGAACCCGATGACCTCATCGAGGGGGTGGAAATCCTGGGTGCTACCAGTATAATTGACTTGGCCTTAGATTATGACCATGTGATGTATTTTTAGCTAAGATAAAAAACGATTCAACTGTTTGGTTTGCAGCTTTTACCATTAAAAATACCTTTTAAATATGGCACACGAAAAAATCAACGAATGCATCATTTTAAAAAACCTCCATTATTCCGTTCAAGACAACACCTGGGTTCGGGTGAATGAGGACGGCACCGTCACCATCGGAATGACAGATGTGGCGCAATCGCTGGCTGGTCCAGTATTGCACGCCAAAGCTAAGAAAGTTGGTGTCGTTCGGAAAAAAGGTCGGCCGATAGCGACCGTGGAAAGTGGGAAATGGGTCGGTCCGGTAAAATCTCCTGTGTCGGGTGAGATAGTGGAAGTAAATGAAAACCTCGTAACCGATGCCCAATTGCTCAATCGAAGCCCCTACAAGGAGGGTTGGGTTATTAAAATGAAACCTAGCAATCTGGACGAAGATTTAGGCGATTTGCTGACTGGCGATGCGGCTGTCGAAAGCTACCGCGCAAAAATAGAAAACGACGGCGTCACCTGCACGCATATCGAAGGTTCGGATGAATATTAGCAATGAAAGCTCTTTTCTACACTGTGGTAATAACTAAAAAACGAACCCGCTTTTAAAATCAAAAATGGCGAACATGGCAAAAATGGCATTGGATTTATCCCAGAATAAGTATTCGGATGTCTCCTATAAAGAGAAGGAAAAACTCTTTGAAGAAGCGAAAAGCGACGGCCGGTGGGAGCACATTTTATATGGTTGTTACGAATGTGGCATCTGCGTAGCTGCCTGTCCCTCGGCGCGTTTTTATGATTTTAGTCCGCGCGTAATTGCGCAGGCTGTGTCGCGGGAAGACGTGGATTTGGTTTATACCTTGATGAATGACAGCATCTGGGACTGTTCGCAATGTTTTTCCTGCGACCGCTGCCCCCGCCAAAATTCGCCGGGGCAAATAATTACGGTTCTGCGGGAAGTAGCCGTTCGCAACGGACTCCAAACTGCCAAGAAAGCCTTGGAAGGCTACGGGCGAATCATTTACAAAATCATGTCCACCGGTTCGCAGGTATCACCTGATATGCTTCAGCCCGACGCCTTCCCTGATTGGGGTAAACATGTTCATGAAATTTCCGACAACCTGGAAGTTTGGCGTAAAGCCCTTCCTCCTGAAACCATGCATACCATCGAAACGGGCTGGAATGTAGATGACAAAACCATCATCGAACTCTACCTCATCTGGCATATGACCGGCGTGATGGATTTGATTGAGGGCATCGATGAAGGGCTGTTCATGATTCTCGTAGATGTGATGGAAGAACGGCTGGAAGAAGCGGGGTATGATGTTGCGTTTGATTGATCTTTTTAATGTAAAATGTAAAACACTAAATGTAAAATGTAAAAGGATTCACTATATCAAAGTCTGGATTTCAAATATTTAGGGGGTCTGCTACTTTTACATTTTACATTCATCATTTTACATTTAAAAAAAACTTAACGCTGTGAGTAGCCGAGCATACAACCTTGAAGAACGATTAATCAGTTTTGCCGTGATGGTCCTTGATTTAGTGGAGCAATTGCCGGAGGGATATTCCACTAATCATCTTGGCGGGCAATTGACTCGTTCAGGTACTTCGCCCGCTTTAAACTATGGAGAGGCTCAAGCCGCTGAATCGCCCAAAGACTTTTTGCACAAAATGAAGGTGTGTTTAAAAGAACTTCGAGAAAGCCAGATTTGCTTGAAAATTATTAAACACAAGCCATATTTAGAGCCAAAAATTGTCAACCCCGTTTTGCAAGAATGCGGAGAATTGGTTGCGATTTTTACTGCCAGCGTTGCAACTGCGAAAAGGAATGCTGAAAAAGATGAGAAAGAAAAAAAGAATAAAGGGGATTAATGTAAATGGGAACGTCATCCCAAATGGCTGGTTTCCAAAATTTAAAGAGCGTACCCACTTTTACATTTTACATTTAGTGTTTTACATTTTACATTAAATTAATTAATATGATTCACCTACCGGTAAGCAAAGCCAGCGAACGGATTTT
>CAZJYF010000635.1:0-2463 GCA_964549665.1 uncultured Saprospiraceae bacterium | reverse complement strand
CTCACCGAATCAAAGTAGCATAGCTCCGCAACTCAAATCGTTTGCCACGTGGCCCTTTGAAGGATACCACGGCCACATAAACGCCGTTTTCCATCAATCGTCCGGAGTTATTTTTCCGGCCGTTCCAGGATTCGAAGGGGTCTGCCGTTTCAAAAAGTTTCTCGCCGTAGCGATTCCAAATGGTGAATTTGAAATCCTGCGCCCCCTCCATAATTCCGTTCCCCCGGTAAAAATCATTTTCACCGTCGCCATTGGGCGTGAAGGCATTGGGAAGGAAATAGCGCACTTCCGGGATGACGTCGATAACCTTAATCAAGGTATCCGTACAACCGCTTTGGTGCGTAACCACCTGCCGAATTACATGCCGCCCGGTGTCGGGAAAGGTGAAAACGGGGCTGGGGGCAAAAGAGGTGCCGAGGCCGCCAAAGTCCCAATTCCATAAAACGGCATTCATGGATTCATCCGTAAATTGAACCGTAGGTTCTATATTGCTAGGCTGTTGGGGCGTGAATGAAAAACCGGCTGTCGGACTTCCCAATACGGTGACCAGGTCCGGGAACAGGGTGTCAATCATGCAGCCAATGGGCGAAGTAACTTCAAGCGAAACGGAGAAAACGCCTTCATCTTCATACACGTGGAGAGGGCTTACCTCCGAACCAAACGTCCCGTCGCCAAAATCCCACACGATGTCGTAAGTGCTGTCAATGGGGAAAGACAAGTTGTTGAACAAAACGGGTACCGGCTGACACCCGAGGCGCGTACTTGGTGCTACTACAAGCAGAGCAGGTGCTGGAAAATACGGAATGATTTTCGTCTCCGAAGTTGCACAACTATTGGTATCTGTCACCTCCAAAGTGACGGGGATGTTGCCGGCAACCATGTAATGATGAGAGGGGTTTACCTGGCTTGAATTATTGCCGTCACCAAAACTATAATTCCGGCTGGTGATGGTTCCGGGGCCGGCATCCGAAAAGGAGAGGTCGGTAAATTGAACGGGGCCAGCTACACAAGTATCGAATGCCGAGGTGAAATCGGCAAAGATAGCGGGGAAAACATTCACCAGAATATTGGCTGTATCTGCACATATCCTACCTGGATTTAAAACCAGGCGTCCGTTGAAGCTGCCTTCCCCCGGAAAATCCACCGTCGCATTCCAGTCGTTGAAGGTTTCCGTAACGCCGTTAATGTCAAATTCCCAGAAAAATTCATCAATAAATTGTTGTTGAAAACTTTCATTGACAAAGGTGACATTGGCATTGCCGCAAGCATTCACCACGAACAATTTTTGGTCGTTTTGAATGACGAGTTCATCTTCCTGAATATCTGCCACCACCGTCGGATTGCACTGAGCTATATTGAATTGAAATTCTCTTCGATCTACGCTCAACAATTCTCCATTTCTGAACTCCTTCACAGACACACACACCACGAATTGCCCCTGAATCTGTGGAACCCCGGTTATCAACCCGGTCGCCGGGTCAATAGACAGTTGGGGGTCGCCACCCAATGGATTATCGAAGCTAAAAGGAGGCGAAAAGGTGACGTTATTGAAGGGCGGAGGAGCATCCGGGTTTGGCGCAACACCCGTAAAGGAAAAGGGAGCTATCATGCCGTCAGGACCGCCGCCTTCATAAGGGGTACACAATTCGTAAACCAGTTGGTCTCCATCCGGGTCAGTAGCTGAATGGTCAAAGTTGATGTCTTCCCCGGCACAAATCACGATGGGGGGGAAGTCGTTGAAAGTGGGGCTGTTGTTGCAAACCTGCTGCGCTGCAGGGGTCAATTCCATGGTGTAGGTCGCTCCGATATCGCCGGGGGCAACCACGTTCGTAATGGTCACGTTGCGGCAACACCGCTGATAAACGATGTGGTAACTGACGTTGGTCACCGGGAGGTTTATTTGAAAGGTATAAACACCTTGTTCTACACAAACGCTCGGCGGGGCAAACAAGCAGGGATTGCTGAGGTTGGGAAAAATACTCGTGACAGCAGGTGGATTGAGAATGATATTGGCAAATTCATTTTGCTCATTGCCCCGGTAAATGGAAATGGTACCAGTGGTCGGTGTAAGCGGCTTGGAATCAAAGTCAGCACCGCTTGGGTCGCTACAATCCCTGAATATTTTCATGGTAAAAATATAATTCCCGTCACCCAAGCAAACATAAGTGATTTCCCCTCCAATGATGTGTTTGGCCAATAAATCAGTGCTTGAAAATAGAAGGAGCACAAAGAGGACATAAAAATAGGTTTGTTTTTTCAAGACCCGATTTTTTAAAATAATTTACCCCAATGTTCAAAACAATAGGGTTCCAAAGCCGTAAATAATTCTACTTTAAGACTTTAGATAAAAGACATAAGGCGATTAGCAATTGTAAGCAATGTCTTATTAAGTGAGAAGTAAGCATAAATTAGGAATTTTGAAGACTAGCCCTCAAAATCTCAAGCATCGTGAAGTTCCTTAGT
>CAZJYF010000634.1:0-2464 GCA_964549665.1 uncultured Saprospiraceae bacterium | reverse complement strand
TTCTTTTTCTTTGGTGATGGCAATGGAGGTCATCATGGCGGAGACGAGCATCAAAATGACGGTCATCACCCCTGGCACGAACATGAAAACACTTTTCAACTCTTCATTGTAGAGCATCTTCACCTCGGTGTTAATAGTCAACGGAATGGAATTCGTTTCGGCTTGCTCTCTTTGATAGGCCGAGATGATGGCGGTAGCATAATCGATGAGGGTTGTGGCAGTATTTGGGTCGGAAGCATCTGCGATGAGTTGGACCTGGGTGCCTTCCTGTCTCGAAAGGTTTTGCTGAAATTTTGGCGGAAATACGACGATCAGCTTCGTTTTACCCTTTTGGAAATGCTTCTCCAACTCGGCGGGGCTTGATAGATTCTCTTCCAAGATAAAGAAACCGGAGGATAGCAATTTCAAGCTTATCTCCCGGGAAGCCTCGTCTTTCGACTGATCCAGAATGGCGATGCGAGCATCTTGTATTTCGTTGGTAATAGCGAACCCAAACAAAATGACCTGCACCACGGGCATTCCAAAAAGGATAAGTAAGGTCCGCTTGTCCCGCAAAATGTGGAAGAATTCTTTTTTCACAAATGCCAAAAATGAATTCATGCTGAGTGGTTTTTCTTTTTAAGCACGGGCCAATTGAAGAAACACCTCATTCATTGAGTTGCAATGAAAAGTATCTTTCAATCCTTTAGGCGTGTCCAAGGCTTCAATCCGTCCATCCACCATGATGGAAACGCGGTCGCAATATTCGGCTTCATCCATGTAATGCGTGGTCACGAAAACGGTGACACCCCTTTCCGCGGCCTGATAAATCATCTCCCAGAATTGTCGCCTGGTGATGGGGTCCACCCCGCCGGTAGGCTCATCGAGAAAGACGATTTCCGGTTGGTGCAGGAGGGCGACTGAAAAGGCGAGTTTTTGTTTCCAGCCCAAAGGCATAGACCCTACGAGGCTGTTGGCCGCTTGTTCCAGCCCCAATTCCTCGAGCAGTTCCCTTGTTTTTTGTCGAATGTCCCGGAAGGTCAACCCGTAGATGCCACCATAAAATCGAATATTTTCCCGGACCGTCAGGTCTTCGTAAAGGGAGAAACGCTGACTCATGTAGCCAATGCGTCGCTTGATGCTGTCCGGGTGGCGATACACATCGAATCCCGCCACCATTGCTGCTCCCGATGTAGGACGCGACAACCCCGTGAGAATGCGCATTGCAGTGGTTTTTCCGGCGCCATTTGCACCCAGAAATCCAAATATTTCTCCTTTTTGTACCTCAAAACTTATGGAATCCACGGCGGTGAAGTCTCCGAACTTTTTAGTCAAATTTGAGGCAATGATGGCTTGTTGCATCAATTATTTTTTAATTAAAAAACCAATTTATAAACGCATCCGAAATTGGATGCAAACTGTTTAAACGCCCTATCCTTTTCGCATCAGCTCCATAAAACAATCTTCGATATTGGCGCCTACCATTTGAATTTTTACTTCCCGATGTCCTTTGCTTTTCAAATAATTTTGAATGCCGGGAATATCCGGTGTCTCCTTGGTTGCCAAATGGACATATTCCCCGAAAGGGAATGCGGTATGAGTTGTAGGTAAAGCGCGCAAATCCTGGAGGAGTTGAAACATCTTTCCAGACCGTACCTCCAGCAAGGGCCGTTCAAATTGCCGGACGATGGTTTCCGGGCTATCTACACTCAGTATCTTCCCATTTTGAATCAACGCGACGCGGTCGCATAGCATTGCTTCGTCCATGTAAGGTGTCGATACGAGGATGGTGATGCCTCTCTGTTTCAGCCTGCCGAGCATTTCCCAAAACTCCTGCCGGGAAACGGCATCGACGCCGGTGGTGGGTTCATCGAGAATCAACACTTTTGGCTCGTGAACCAAGGCACAACAAAGCGCGAGTTTTTGCTTCATCCCGCCCGAAAGCTGTCCAGCCCGGCGGTGTTTGAAAGGCTCAATCTGCACGTATATTTCCCGGATAAGGTCGTAGTTCTCTTGGATGGTTGTGCCGAAAATCGTGGCAAAGAATTTTAAATTTTCCAGGACAGAAAGGTCTTGATACAACGAAAACCTACCCGGCATATAGCCTGTCATTTTGCGGAGTTTCGCATAGTTTTCCACCACATCCAAGCCTTCGATCCTCGCCGTTCCCCCGTCGGGGATCAACAAGGTGGTCAGGATTCTAATCAAGGTCGTCTTTCCTGCGCCGTCAGGGCCTATCAGCCCGAAAAGTTCGCTTTTCTCGACTTGAAAAGACGCTCCTTTGAGGGCTTCCGTTTTCCCGTAAGATTTCCGCAGGTTTTTTATTTCTATCGATTTTTCCATTTTCACCATTCAAAAAACGACCTCCCCCGGCATGCCTATTTTCAGGGAACCGTCCACATTTTTTAATATAATTTTGACCGCGTAAACAAGATTAACCCGCTCCTCTTTGGTCTGTACAATCTTTGGTGTAAACTCCGCTTGC
>CAZJYF010000633.1:0-2469 GCA_964549665.1 uncultured Saprospiraceae bacterium | reverse complement strand
CTCCAAAACAAAATTAAAGTCTTTGTGTATCAGTTAGTTACGCAAAGGCTTTTTTTATTGCCCATTCTCACCGGGAAAGTTGCCTCAGCTACTGGATAGGGTTCTTCCAAAATCCAAGCAGTTGGAGGAAAAAGTCCGCAACAGGATATTCCCTCCCCTATAATTTGTTATCCAAATAAGCTTTTTTAACTTTGGTGGCGCGCAACGATACCAAAAGACCCCAGGTCTTCGCAATATCCGGATTGAAGCATCCAGAAATACCCTAAAAAAAACTTGACATGCGGCTAAACTTAACCCTAAGCTTCCGCAACCTCCGCTCTCGTCCTTGCGATAATTTGCCCCTCTTCCTTTTCCGGATGTATGCGATCTTTGCCCCAGTCCGGGCAGGCTGGTCTTTCTGTCCAGCAAAAAGTCGTCCTTTTTTACAATGCCGCCCGACTCGGCAACCACAGCACGCCAAGTCTTTCTACCTGATATCCTGCCCACAACTTGCAGGCGGCTATTTCCAATCAGAAGAATTCCGGACAGTTGAAATTTTGAAAGGGCGCAAAGTTGTACTGCCCGATAAACCCATTTTCCCACTTCCCCTAGAGCCCCCCAAATGACCAAAGAACACGAACACGGCTACAAAAAACGGATGCTGCTGCTTTTGATTGTACTGCTCGAACAGCCCAAGCGGTACAAAAAACGAGAACTGATGGCCAAGTTGGGAATGCGCAAGAATGCGTTCGACAATGATATTCAAACCTTTAGAAACGCCGGCTTGGTGGTTCGGTTCGATTCCAAATTTCGCTATTATTTGGTGGAGGATCAACCCCTCAAACAATTGAAAAACCTCCTCCATTTCACCGAAGAAGACCAGGTATTGCTAAGCCGGGCCATCGACAAAGTGGCCGAAACGGAAAAGCACGGCGAACGCCTTCGGGCAAAACTTGCCTCCCTTTACGACTACCATAAATTGGGTTACTCCTATCTTCGGAAACCCCACCTCGTCAAGATCGACAAATTGTTGGAAGCCAAAGAAGATAAGATGCAGCTTATCCTGAAAAGGTATTATTCCACCAACAGCAATTCTATCCGCGACCGGAGAATTGAATCCTTTCGAATTGACCCTCCTAAAGATACGCTGCAAGCCTTTGATGTCGAGCAGGGATCCATCCGGCACTTTCGCATCTCTCGCATCACCCGGATTGAAAAAACAGAAGACCCCTGGCAGTTTGAATCGAAACACCGGGTGCAGGCCGTTGACCCCTTTCGGATTATGGACGACGAAAAAGAGATGGTCCATTTGATCCTAAATGTGGGTGCTTACAATGAATTGGTGGAGCGATACCCTCTGACCAAGCCCTATATTCTGCCCGCCGAAATGGAAGGCTTTTACGATTTCCAATGCGAAGTGAACCATCAGTTTTTTGGCTTGAGCAACTTCATTCTGGGAAGCCACAACTTCATCGAAGTGCGCTCACCGGAAGTTTTGTTGGATCACCTGCGAGGGGAGGTGAAGAAAATGCAAAAAGAATGGTTGCTACCTGATTGAGCGGGGCAGGAGGGATAGTAGCTTTGCCAAATGTGGGATGAAAATTGATAAATGTCGGCGATAAAGTTTTTCAAATGTAACCAAAAAACATGCGCTTAAAACTAACATTACAGCATTCACCCAATCAGGCATTGCCGATTAACTACCAATACCTGATTAGTTCTTGGGTCTATCACACCCTGGCAAAAGCCGATGAAAAATACGCCACCTTCCTGCACAAACACGGCTACAATTTCGGCGGAAAAAATTACAAACTATTCACTTTCAGCCCTTTGTACCCCTGCCGGTATAGGATAGATGCTGCAAGGGGCAACTTCATCCTCGCCGAGTCGCCAACGGAATTGGTGCTGTCATTCTACCTCGACGATGCCATGCAGCACTTCGTCATCGGTTTGTTTCGCGACCAACGGATGCGGCTGGGCAAGGTGGATTTTGGAATCTCCGCCATCGAGACCCTGCCCAAACCCCTCTTTCAAAAAACCATGCGTTTCCGGCTAATAACCCCCCTCTGCATCAGCCGGAACGAGGAGGACAAAAAATACGCCCAATACCTCCACCCCGACGCAGAGGGCTATGGCGAGTTGCTGTTCCACAACCTCCTGCACAAAGGTTCGGCAGCCGTACAGATTCTTTTCCCGGCGGTGGAACTGGAATCGCATCCCGAATATGAATTTTCCTACCAAATCCTATCAACCCCCAAGTCAAGGCTGCTCGATATCAAAGGCACAAAGGTGCGCGGCTACGTCTTTGATTTTGAAATGACGGGCCCCAAAAAACTTTTGGAGGTGGGCTGGTTCGCCGGCTTTGGAGAAAAGAATTCGAGCCTGGGCATGGGGATGGCGGTGGTAAAAAATTGAGTGTAAACTCTTCCGGCACCGTGCCAATACTGGCAACCCCCACAGTATGCGAGTTTATGAAACCGGAACAACTTA
>CAZJYF010000632.1:0-2470 GCA_964549665.1 uncultured Saprospiraceae bacterium | reverse complement strand
CCGCCCCAATCGACGTGTACGTTTGTGTGCTACGCGTAGCTGGGAATGACGGAAAAGAACAACTGAGGCAGGGAGAGATTAGTTTGTTGCGGTAAAATAATTTCGAATTCACTTTAAAAAAATCATTTCTTCTTCTTGAATTCTCTTTTTATCAATTCTTCAAATTCAGCAAAATCGCAATTTAAATTGCTGGTTGAAATGGCAAGAGGTGTTCCATACTTTTTCATATCTATTCTCATAAATTTAGCTTTCATTTTATTTTTTGCTTTTTGAATGTATTTTTCAGGAGAATTTGTATCAATGAGTAAAAATTTTGAAAATAATGTCCGACCCATTCTAATTCCTGTAATATCGCTCCACTCTATTAACCCAATACTTGCGCTCCTTGAATCATCAAAAATGCCATCCCTCCCTATTATCAGGCCAAATTTTTTATCCCGGATAGCCCATAATTTTTTTAGCCCAATTATTCCTAATGCTCCAAAAAAAAGAAGGCTGAATAATCCAATTCCTTTTACATCCATTGGGTTAATACCGATTGGTTGCCTCCCCCATAATAACACCCAAATTGCGAAGATTGCGAATAGTATGGAGATTCCAATATCTTGTAACAATTTTTTCCTGCTGAATTGAATTTCAATTTGAGAATTTTTCATTGTTCAATGCTTTCAATGTATTACAAAATATTGTTCCTGGAAATACGTGCTCCATCACTTGGTAACAGAAAATTAGAAGTCAAACTTCGTAATTCAGCAAGGCCCCAACCATTATTCGACTTCCACAAGGGTCATTCCAATTCGCACGGCATTCTTACTCTCCTTCAGTAATCAGGCTGCTATTCCATCAATTTTGATCTTGATTTTGAATTCGGTGAGTATTTTTTCTAATTCCTTTAGAAAATCTTCACGCATAGCTTCATACTGTCGCATCATACTTAATTCTTTCGATTCATTTTTGTGAAAATCGACCATTTCATTCAGTTTATTAATTTGCTCTAAAATATCTGATGCCCTTGCTATATTTTCTTGAATTTGAATTGAATCCATAATTTTTTCTATTTTTTGGTTCCAAATTTTAATTCGATAAATTCTTTATGGCTCCAAATTACGACGTATGTCAAAACTCAATTCCATTTTTATATTGAAATAAGGTATCGGATACCTGCTAGGTATCCGATACCTTGGTTCTCAAATTTTTATGAATAATAGGCGCTTACCCAAAATTTGAAACTAACATGTTGTCGATAATTTCTCGGACTTGGTTTTCCCTATGAAGGAGGTTTAAGTTCAAGAATCAAGTACAAGTTCAAAATTGAACTTGTACTTGATTCTTGTTCTTGAACTTTCCTAGATTCTTATTTCCGAATATCTATATTTTACCAAAAAAAATCAAACCTCATAATTCAGCACAGACCCCAGCCACTTTTCGACCTCTCCAACAGACAGCCCTTTTCGTGCGGCATAGTCAGCAACTTGGTCTTTAGAAATGCCTTTCACCGTAAAATATTTGCTCTGCGGATGCGAAAAATACCAACCACTCACACTCGCAGCCGGATACATGGCACAACTCTCCGTCAGAGAAATAGCCGTTTTAGCTTCCACGTCCAATAAGCTCCACAGGCTTCGTTTTTCCGTATGTTCGGGACAGGCGGGGTAGCCGGGGGCAGGCCGGATGCCTCGATACCTTTCGCCAATCAGGGCCTCTTTTTCGAGCTTTTCGGATTTTGCGTAACCCCAAAATTCCTGCCGCATCCGTTCGTGCATTCGTTCGGCGAAAGCCTCGGCCAGCCGGTCGGCTAAGGCTTTCAGGAGGATGGCGTTGTAGTCATCATGCTGGGCTTCAAATTTTTTGACCCATTTTTCGATGCCAATTCCAGCAGTCACCGCAAAGGCACCGAGGTAATCCGGCAAACCACTTTCTTTGGGGGCCACAAAATCGGCCAGCGCAAGATTCGGCTGTCCTGGCGCTTTTTTAACCTGCTGCCGGAGGTGGTGCAAAATACAGCGGTTTTTTTGCCGGTCTTCCCCTTCATAAACTTGGATGTCGTCATCATTTACCGAGTTAGCCGGAAAGATGCCCACGACGGCTTTTGCGGTAAGCCAAGCCTCATCGATGATGCGCCGAAGAAGGCTTTGGGCATCGTTGAAGAGTTTTTTGGCTTCCAGCCCCACCGTAGGATGTTCGAAAATTTTCGGATACTTTCCCTGCATTTGCCAGGTGCGGAAAAAGGGCGTCCAATCGATATATTCAGACAGTTCTTCTAGGGAATAATTCGCAAAAGTTTTGGTTCCCAAAAAGGATGGTTTCGGGGGAGAATAATTCGTCCAATCGAGTTGTAGTTTATTCGCCCGCGCTTGTTCGAGAGAAAGATATTGTTTGGCGGATTTCCGTCCTGCCCGTTGTTCACGAACCCGATGGTAGTCTTTTTTGACATCCAAAATGTAGTTGCTGCGGGCATTTTGGTCTTTGT
>CAZJYF010000631.1:0-2475 GCA_964549665.1 uncultured Saprospiraceae bacterium | reverse complement strand
GCCGATAAGGCTGCCGTCGGACTGCATTTTGGCTTCAAACAAAAAAGCATGCGCCCCGTCAAATGTGGAGAGGTAAAACTTATTGCCCTGTACCGTGCCGTCGAGGTAGCGATAATCTCCCGTTTCGGTCATGAAAGTTCCCGAGAGGTGGTTGCCGTCTTGCCTGAATTCTCCGATGGCGATGTAGGGTTCTTCATCATCATCTGGTGTGAAATGAACCTCCCACTTTCCGCTGACATCCATCTCCGGTTTTTTGTGGAGGGAAGTGAAGCGATAATTTTTTCCAAATTTTGCAACAAAAGGAATCTTGTAATTTCCCCTTGCAGGCACCACCCAAAAGCCTTCCATCACGTTCTCTTCGTACAAAGCCGTGATGTAGGATTCATAGACCGGGAAATCGATGCGAATACTATCCTTCGCCCTTGCCTTACTTCTTCCAAAGCTGATGTCCCGCAAGGGGATGTGTTCTTCTCCGTTAATGATTTCCAGGTAAAAGTCGTTTTCATTTTCATAAATGACGTCAAAGAAAAAGGGCAGTTCTCCTTCCGTGACTTCTTCAAATTTCAAATGTACTTTGTCGGGCAAGGGTTCCCCTTTTTCATTGGGTAGGATAAATTTTGGCTCGAGTTTTAAGACTCCCCGCCACCTTCCCGGCGCCACTGCCGAATAAGGGGCATCCATCACGAGGCAACCAAAGAAAGTGAAAATCAAAAATAGGAGAAGAAGAAAGGTTCGATTTGTAAACATCTTTTTTTAATTTCTGAGACCATCAGGTGTTGCCTCGGCGGGAAGGAGGATAAGGAGGTGCGAGGTGATGCCTGATGGTCGGTATTAAGGCATCACCTCGTTGCCATCCCTCTAAACCATCCCGCCGAGGCAACATCCCGAAGGAGTTCGGGAAAAGCTCTGAATACCTGGAAAAAACTTATGAAATTATACAACCCTCAAAATTAATCCATTGTTTGGCATTTTCAATAAAAAAACTCCCGAATTCACATTTGCTAAATCCGGGAGTTTTGGCGGAAGCCGTAAAAGAAACTATTTTTTCAACCTGCTTCTTTTGGTGGATAATTATCATCCCATTCCTTCACTTTGGGCTCTCCGAGTTTACCAATGCTCTTTGCAACCAGCATTGAAACCGTGGCATCGCCGGTTACGTTGACGACCGTTCGGCACATATCCAGGGGTCTATCTACGGCAAAAATGAGGGCAAGACCTGCTTCTGGAATGCCAGCCTGAGCCAATACAATGACCAACATGACCATGCCCGCACCCGGCACGGCTGCCGAACCGATAGAGGCCAAGGTGGCGGTGACGATAATGCCCAATTGCGCACCGAGGGTCAGGTCCATTCCAAATGCCTGCGCAATGAAAACCGCAGCCACAGCCTGATACAGACTCGTTCCGTCCATGTTGACGGTCGCTCCGATGGGCAAGACAAAACTTGCAACTTCTTCATCCACGCCAAGGTGTTCCTGCACTCGTTCCATCGTGACGGGAAGGGTGGCGGCACTCGAACTCGTCGAGAAGGCAAGGAGTTGCGCCGGTGCTATTCCTTTGAAAAAGAAGGGATACTTTCTACCCGTAAAAATCCGAACGAGGATGGGGTAAAACAAACCGATCATGATAGCCAAACCGGCGATCACACTCAATCCATACCCTATCAAGGCTACGAATAAATCGGCACTCGGCGATTCGACAATTAAAGCTGCCAGGAGGGCAAATACGCCGTAGGGGGCAGCCAACATGATGAGGTCAATGAGTTTCAAAATGACCTCATTCAAGCCATCGAAAAAGGCTTTTACCGGGCGAGATTTTTCTTCAGGGATTAGGATTAGCCCAATCCCAAAGGCCAAGACACAAAAAATGACCTGAAGCATGTTTTTGTTCTCGATGGTAGCGGCGAACAAATTCTCCGGTATGATGTCGATAAGGGGTTGCAGCGGTCCTTGTTTGTGCCGTTCTTTTGCCGTTTCAATTCTTTTTTCTGCTTCCCCTCCATAATTGGTCATCAATTCGGTGCGGGTAGTTTCCTCAATCAAGTTCCCGGGTTTGACGATGTTCACAATAAGTAAACCCAATGAAACAGCGCAAACCGTGGTGATAATGTACATGCCAATCGTTCGCCCGCCCATTTGAGATAATTTGGACAGGTCTTTCAAATCGGAAACCCCTTTAATGAGGGAGGCCACGATGAGGGGGATGGCGATGAGCTTGAGCAAGTTGATAAAAATACTTCCGAATGGTTTTATCCAATTCAACACGAAAGTATTCCACTGTAGCTTGGCCGCAAGAATGCCGAATAGAACACCCAGCACCATGCCTATCATTATTTTCCAGTGTAAAGCCAGTTTTTTCATTTGTTTTGATTTTTTTTGAATTGGCAATGGCAAAGACTAGCCTGCCTTATAATTTGCAAGCCGCAAAATAGTAATTTTTTTCAGAACTTGAACCCATTCAGAAATGCCTTGACGT
>CAZJYF010000630.1:0-2488 GCA_964549665.1 uncultured Saprospiraceae bacterium | reverse complement strand
AAAAAATACGACCGCCTCTCCCGCATTTACGGCAAAACCCCTGACTTGGTGACCATTGACGACCTCGACGAAGCCGAAGCCGACTACCTCATGGCGAAAGGCGCTTTTGGCGAAGCCATTGCCGAAGACGAACACGCAGCCTCTGCCATCGAAAGCGCCGAAGCTCTCGTGGGAGCGCTCCAATCGAGGGTGGATATGCTTCAAGTGAAAGCGCCTTTCAGCGGTTACATCACCAACCGCTACGTGGACAAAGGGGCGCTGATTACCAATGCCCTGAGCAACTCGAATGCCATCCCTATCGTAGATATGGTGGATGTCAGCAAATTGCGCTTGGTCATCGAGTACCCCGAAGCGGATATTGCGTACATCAACAAGGGGACGAAG
The DNA here is from genome assembly GCA_964549665.1 of uncultured Saprospiraceae bacterium. Taxonomy (GTDB): domain Bacteria; phylum Bacteroidota; class Bacteroidia; order Chitinophagales; family Saprospiraceae; genus CAZJYF01. Next base: position 2,104 of record CAZJYF010000630.1, on the reverse strand, counting down.
GTGGAAATCACCTTTCCTGAATTGGGGGGGCAAAAATATTTGGGCGAAATTTCCAGAATAGCGGCGGCTTTGAATCCACAATCGAAAACCATACGCACCGAAGTGGATATTACCGACAAAGAGGGTAAATTGAAACCCGGAATGTATGCCAAAGTCCGCACCCGGCAACAAACCCGAAAGGATGTCCTTGCCATTCCAACGCAAGCCATCACTTCGGAAAAAAACCAAAATTTCATTTTCCTCGTAAGAGATAATGTAGTGAAGAAAATCCCGATTCGTCTCGGCTTGGAGGACAAATTTTACATCGAAGCCATCAGCGATGAGCTGAGTGCCGATGATTTTGTGGTGATACAGGGAAAGGGCTTGATTAGTGAAGGGATGGAAGTGGTGGCGAAAGAGAAGTAGGGATTTTTTTGGACGGTTTCATTTTCCAGATGACACTTTTGTTAATGTAAAATGTAAAATGATAAATTTAAAATGTAAAAGTGATATCCAACGATTAATGTTCAAAGTCCAAGATTATTAAGCGGTTTATATCAGTTAGTAAATGTTCCCGAAAGAAGAAGTAAAAGGATATTTCTAAAACCACTTCAATGCAACCTAAAACCCTACTTATTGCTCTGATTTTCAGCCTGTTGAGTATTCATGTTTTCGCTCAATCGGAACAAGTGCTTCCCATTACGCTCCAAAGCGTTTTGCAGTTTGCCGGGGCGGATAACCTTTCCGTCAAAGAATGGCAGCAGCGCTACGAACGGGCGGTGGCAGCGCACAAATTTGCCAACGAGTGGTGGGTGCCGACTCTCTACGGTGGCTTCCGGGTGCAGGAACTCAAGGGGGCGGATATGAATACCGACGGCAATTTTTTCCTCGACTTGAACGTGCAGAACGTTTGGGCAGGGGCGGGACTGAACGCAGAATTTGACCTTGGAAAAGGCGTTTTTGGCACACAGGCTGCGCGGGAAAAAGCGACGGCTGTCCGTTATCGTTCGCAGGCTGAAAAAAATAATGCGATTTTGGAGGTAGTTCAGCAATATTTCAATCTGCAGGCTGCGCAGGCGAAATTGGCGGGACTGAGGGAGATGATGGCTCTTTCTTCGAATATTGCCACTCAATTGGAAGCGCAAACGGAAGCGGGGCTAGTTTATAAATCGGATTTGCTGTTGGCGAAAAGCAATTTGAACCATCAAAAAATCGCTCTGAGGCAGCAGGAAACCGAACTAAAAAGGAATTCTTCCCGATTAACTAATTTATTGAATATCAAGGGTAATTCGACCCTTTTGGTGGCAGATACCGCGCTGGTTCCCGTGACTTTGATAGATGAAAGCAAGCTGACCGCAGCGCCAGAAGGGGTGTACAATTTGCGGCCTGAATTCAGAAGCCTACAAAGCGAACTCCTTGCTTTGCAAAAAGAGAAAAGCGCTCTTGGCGGCGGTTTGTTACTTCCTACACTGCGGCTTGGGGTTTCGGACGGTGCCTTTGGCGACCTTTGGTCACCGACGGGCAGGGACGGCAATCCGATTGATAAGCTTTACAACACCTTTGAGTTCAACGGTGCACTTCTTTGGCGAGTCCCTTTGAACGAGGTTTTCGGAGGGGGACGTAACCGTTTGTACAAGTCCGATATTATCATTCATCAGAACAAAATGGAGCAGGTACGGAATCAGGTGCGGGAAGAAGTGCAGGTCGCCACCGCCGAGGTGCTTTCTGCAAAAGACGAGCTGGAAATTGCCCGGGAAGGATTGGGCTATGCCCGGGAAGCGCTGAGCCAAAGCATCGAACGCCAAAAACTCAGAACCGCCAAAGCCTACGAAGTTTTCCAGGCACAGGAGTATTTCATGCGCGCGCAGATGGACTTTATCGATGCGATAAAAAATTACAATCAGGCGCAGTACCGCTTATATGTGGCTTTGGGGAATAATTTGTAAAAGAAGCCCTTCCATGGCGATTTTTTTAAATAAAATAGAATCCAAAATACTGCGCGGGCAGGCGCTGAAACAAACGCTTGCCGAATGGAAGGCAGCAGGAGATAAAATCGTTTTCACCAACGGCTGCTTCGATTTGCTGCACTTTGGGCACCTCTGCCTGCTCTTTCAGGCAAGAGATT
>CAZJYF010000629.1:0-2490 GCA_964549665.1 uncultured Saprospiraceae bacterium | reverse complement strand
GGTCGCTTCGATGGTGCTGCGATGCGATGATTGCATTCGCTATCATTTGGGCACTTGCCATGCCTTGGGCGTGACGAAGGAAGAAGTATTTGAGGTGTTTGCCATTGCAAATTTAGTGGGCGGTTCGATTTGCATTCCGCATACGCGGCGGGCGGTGGAGTATTGGGAGGTTTTGGATAGGGAGGGGTGATTTTTTTATTCATGTGAACAACCTAAAAAAATGAATTATCTCGATGAATTGAACGAAGTTCAGCGACAAGCCGTGACTACTTCGGAGGGTCCTGTCCTCGTGGTTGCCGGGCCGGGTTCGGGCAAGACGCGGGTGTTGACGTATCGCGTGGCGCACCTGATTCAGCAGGGCGTGGCCCCGTGGGAAATCCTCACCCTGACCTTCACGAATAAGGCAGCGCGGGAGATGAAGGCGCGAATCGAAAAGGTGGTCGGGGAGAGGGCGCACAAGGTTTGGGCCGGCACTTTTCACGCCGTCTTTTCGCGCATTCTTCGGGTGGAGGCCGATAAAATCGGCTACCCTTCCAATTTTACGATTTACGACACGGAGGACAGCAAGAGTGTGTTAAAAGCCATCATCCGGGAAATGAATTTGAACAAAGAGCACTACAATGTGAATGCTATCCGGTCGCGGATTTCTTCTGCCAAAAGCAATTTAATTACTCCAAGCTTGTACGAGGTAAACCGGGACTTGATGATGCAGGACAAGATTGCCAGGCGTCCGTTTTTGTGCAAAATTTATCAAAAATATGTCGGTCGCTGCAAGCGGGCTGGGGCGATGGATTTTGATGATTTGTTGTTTCGCTTGTACGAACTGTTGCAAAAGAACCCGGATGGCGTATTGAAAAAATACCAGCAAAAGTTTCGCTACCTGCTGGTGGATGAATTTCAGGACACGAATTATTTGCAGTACGCCATCGTAAAAAAAATGGTTTCCTACGCAGGCAGTCTCCGAAATGTTTGCGTGGTGGGAGATGATGCGCAGAGTATTTACAGCTTCCGGGGGGCGACCATCAAAAACATTCTGGATTTTGAAAAAGATTTCAAACCCCACGGCATCCAAATTTTTAAACTCGAACAAAACTATCGTTCCACGAACCACATCGTGGAGGCTGCCAATGAGGTGATTACCCAAAACAGGGGGCAAATCCCCAAAACCATATGGTCGCATAAAGGTACCGGTCAGCACATCAAAGTCATCAAGGCCTTGTCGGAAAATGAGGAAGGGAAACGGGTGGTGGATACCATTTTGGAACAGAAAAACCGCTGGCATTTGGGAAATAAAGACATCGCCATTCTATACCGGACGAACGCGCAATCTCGAGTTTTTGAGGAGTATTTGCGCAGCTACAACATTAGCTACCGCGTCTTTGGCGGCTTGTCGTTTTACCAACGCAAAGAAATCAAAGACCTCATCGCCTACCTTCGCCTGGCCGTAAATCAGAAGGACGAAGAAGCGCTTCGCCGGGTAATCAATTTCCCTCGCCGGGGCATTGGCGATGCCACCATAGAAAAGATAAGCAAACTGGCAGATGTTCAAAACAAAACGATGTGGGAAGTGATGACGCAGGTAGCAGTTGGTGCGCGGGCGAAAAACGCCCTCGCCAACTTCAAAGCGATGATTGCTTCCTTAGCTCAAAAAGCCACTACCGACAACGCTTACGAGCTGGCAATCGAGGCGGCTAAATGCTCCGGCTTGGTAGGTTTACTGAAAAAGGACACCACTATCACCGGCATGAACAGGCAGGAGAATATCAACTCTCTGCTGAATGGTATCAAGGAATTTGTCGAAAACAATTTCCTCTCAAATGATGAAAACCAGCCCGACAATTCCCTTGCTGCATATCTTCAAAATATTGCTTTGTTGACGGATTTCGACCAGAAAGTGGAAAACGAGGATTACGTGACCTTGCTTTCCGTACACGCAGCAAAAGGTCTGGAATTCTCCTCCGTTTTTGTGACAGGTCTGGAAGAAAAACTCTTCCCTTCCTTCATGTCGATGGATACCCCCGAAGGGTTAGATGAAGAACGACGGCTGTTTTACGTTGCCATCACAAGGGCTGAATCTTTCCTCACGCTTACTTATGCAGCAGGCAGATATCGCTACGGCAGGCAACAATACAACCAACCCAGCCGCTTTCTTTCCGAAATCCAAACCAATCATTTGGACAGTTCCAGCCCCCGCGGCAGCTTGTCGAGAGCACCTCTGGGAAGAATTGAAAAGTTGGCGATGCCCGTCCCCTCGGCGGGAAACGGAAAAGGCGGTTCCAAGGTGATTGGAAACTTTAAGAGAAAACCATCGTCCCCCAATACCTCTTTCAAAGTGGACCCGGAAACCTTTCGGCCTAGCCCGACAGATTTGATTCAAGCTGGCATGAAGGTCCTTCATCTTAAATTTGGGGAAGGGAAAGTTTTAGCCATAGATGGTTGCAGGCTGAGCCAAGGTTATCAACGGGTATAGCACCACTGGATCTGGCACAG
>CAZJYF010000628.1:0-2510 GCA_964549665.1 uncultured Saprospiraceae bacterium | reverse complement strand
AGCAAATAAGCAGCCACCAACCGTGAATTTCCGGAAAAGGGGGTCACCTTTTCAGACAGGTTGTCCCTGAATTTTTTCATGATAAACCATTCGGGGATGAAGGGCAGCGCTTTCCGCAAGCCTCCGTTTTCTTTTTTGTAAATATCATTGGGGGGAAAGGTATTTCCCAACACCAGTTTGTCCAGTCTTTCGGGGTATTTTTTTAAAAAGTATTGCGCCATGTATCCGCCCATGGAAGAACCGATAATGGTCACCTTTTCGGCGCCTTCGGCATCCAAAACGGCTTTCAATCCTTCGATGGCTTCCTCGAGGGAATGCACCTCCGGCAGGGTGGGACTGATGATGTGGAATTGGGTTTCCAAGGCTTCTATCTGCTGCCACCAAATGTCGTAAGCGCCCCCCATGCCGTGAAGGAACAACAGATGCCTTTCGCCGGTTCCGGTAGAAAGATATTGCCAGCTCGTTCCATTAATTTCCAACGTCTTTGTGGGAATTTCCCGAAAGGAAAGCAGGGAGTTTTGGATTTTCTTTCCACCCGAATACAATTCGGAAAAATCTTTTTGGGGAACGGGAATAGCAAAAAGAACAGCGATAACGACCAAAACAAAAGCAATCAAATAAAGCATATTTTTCTTCTTGAAAACCTCTTTTCTCATCTTCAAACTATTGTAAATTTTCAACTCATTTTTCATGCTTGCTATGGTGAGAATGGTTGATGGTAAAACCCTCTGAATAATAAATTATTTCGGCGAAAGGGGTTAGGAATGGTGATTAAATAAATGCACCATTTTGAGTCGGTTATTTTGTTCTTATTTTTTGCTTTGAAAATGGGAGTTATGTAGATATAATGACGATTTTCAAAGTGAAAAATAAGGGCAAAAGAAGCAGTCAAAATGGTACATTTATTTTGTCACCATTCCTAACTGTTTGTTTCCCGTCTCTAGCCTTAACCCTTTCTGCATTTGGCTTCCGATTCACTCAAAAAATTAAGGAGTCCTTTAGATTATTTAAAATTAAAAAAATAGTTTATACTTTTAGGTTAGGCCGTTGAGAAAAATTTCCTGCATTCGAGGTGGCGAAAAAAAGAAACAAAAAATTGCAAAAGATGACGAACTTGTGTAGATTTGCACAAGTTGAAGTAAAAGCAATTTTTTGAATATGAAAGGGGAAATAATACTATACCAAACCGAGAATGGGCAGACCAAAATCGAAGTAATTCTGGACAATGAAACTGTTTGGCTGAACCAATACCAAATGGAAGAATTGTTCCAAACGGATAGGACTTCCATACTCCGACACATCAAAAACATCTATAAAACAGGTGAATTAGAGGAGAAATTAACTTGTGCAAAAATTGCACAAGTTCGTAAAGAAGGTAACAGAAGTGTACGGAGAGAGATTTTATTTTACAATCTCGATGTGATAATTTCAGTCGGCTACCGGGTCAATTCCCACAGGGGGACTCAATTCCGGATTTGGGCAACCCAACAATTAAAAGAATTCCTGATAAAAGGATTTGTTTTAGATGACGAAAGGTTGAAATCAGGTAATCAGATGAATTACTTCGATGAACTTTTGGAAAGGATTCGAGATATCCGAAGTTCAGAGAAGATATTTTACCAAAAGGTCAAAGAGATTTACACCACAAGCATTGATTATGACACCAAAGCAGATTTGACAAAAGAATTCTATGCAACTGTCCAAAACAAATTGCATTGGGCAGTCCATCGACATACGGCGGCGGAACTGATTAAGAAGCGGGTAAGTGCCAAAAAACAGAACATGGGTCTGACGACTTGGAAAAGTGAGAAAATCAGAAAATCTGATGTTACTATTGCCAAGAATTATCTGACGAAAGATGAACTCACCCAATTGAATTTATTGGTCGAACAATATCTGGCATTCGCCGAAGCACAAGCACAGGTCAAGAAACCGATGTACATGAAAGATTGGATAAAGAAACTGAATGATATTTTGACCATTAATGAACGGGAGATTCTGGAACACGCAGGGAAAGTGCGGAAAAAATTGGCGGAAGAACTTGCTGGCCAAGAATATGAGGAATATAAAGAAAAGAGAAGCCTGGCGGAGAAAATTCAAAGCCTCGAACAACTTGAGGATGAAATCAAATTGATAGAGAAAAAAAAGAAGAATAAATAGCGATGCCTCGAATAAATAGCGAGTTATACGAAGGGTTGCAAGGCGAACCCTTCGTATAACATAAAATGCTCTAAATAAACGTTTTACCCGTCACAGAAACTCACCATATTGAGTTTTAAATCTCCTGCTACCCACTTAGCTTGCCGCTGTTCACCAAATTGGTCACCTTCAAAACGACAGCGATATGACACGCAAAGAACCACTCCTGGAGCAGTATTCCAAGCCGGACCTGGCAGTGTAAATCATACAAGGGTTGTTGAATTTTAATTATTGCCGGTGGTAGTGGCGCCTATTGCGATGTCCAAAACGACAAAAAACCGGGCAATGCGCTCCCTGTACGAAAATCGAAG
>CAZJYF010000627.1:0-2513 GCA_964549665.1 uncultured Saprospiraceae bacterium | reverse complement strand
CGTATCGAAGGCTGTAATAGGAATGGCAGTTTAGGTACATTTCTGGTTTGGCGGTTTGATGGTTCAGGGTTCAGGGTTCAAGGTTCAAGGTTTAAGGTTCAAGGTTCAAGGTTCAAGGTTTGACGTTCTGAACCCGGAACCCCTCCCTCCCTGTGGCATGTGCGTTTTTAAAACTATTTGATTTAAAACAAATTATCTAAAACAAATCAATTAAAACTATTTGTTTCAAAAGTAGGATAGATTTTTGAAATAAGCAAGCGAACTGGAAAAGTTTTACAAGGCCGGAACCTGCGAGGGGAGGTTTACCATAACGCAAATAGGATTTTCTGAATTTGATTCGAAGCTTTTCAATTGCATCGCCTTTTCAGGCGGTGTTTGCATTCAGCTTTAGCCATTCACTGCACGGCGAAAAACCAGGCTGCATGCAAGACTAAAGTCAGAGAAAAACTAACGCGTTCACCGCCCTAAAGGGCGGCGCAATTGAAGGGGAGGAAAACCAAATGAGTGTGAAACAAAATGAGGGAAGACATATATGAGTTCGATTGGCAAAGGTCTAAATCCTCATCCCAGCAACTCCTTTTTCATCACCGCCATATTTTCCCGATGCGCTTTTTCTAGGCTAACCGGAAAATCGTATTTTTTCCAAAGATCTTCCACATCAAAGGGCTTGTTGGAAAGGGCAGACTTTCCCAGTTTTTGGATGTAATCCTTTGATTCTATAGCCCTTGCCTTCATTTCGGATACGGAAGAAGTCGCATCGCCATGTCCAGGAATCAACCACTTTATTTCATGGTTTTGAAGGATGGATTCCACCTTGCCCAAGGTTTCCAAATAGGCCCTGCAAGAATGGTAGATGAACGGAAATTCGACATTGCTCAAGTAGTCCCCTGAAATCCAAATGCCACCGGGTTCGAGGATGGTAAAGATGCCGTCGGCGGTATGTCCCGGCGCTAAATAAAAGGTCAGGGTCGTTTGTCCAATTTGCAGGCGCTGACCGTCTTTTTCAACGATAAAACCTCCGGCAGGATAGGCTATTTCGTACTTTCGTTTGATATAGTATTCGTCATCGAAGGTCTTTATTTTCTGAAGAACTTTGGCTTTGTTCGGGTTCTCAGTGAAAGCCTTTGAAACAATCGTTTTGCAATTCTCAAAAGCCTTGTATCCAATGATGTGATCGTAATCGGAATGGGTGAAAAGAAGAAAAACGGGCCGGTCTTTTTTGACGGTTTCCACAAATTCCCGGATTGAATAAACTTCTTCCGGCAACCAATTTGGGTCAACTACTAGGACTAAATCATCCGTTTGAATGACCGTGGTCGTGGTTCGGTACAAAGCGCTTTCAAAAATGCGGAGGTTATCGTCTTGGTATTGTATCATTCTAAACCTTTTGCGGTAATGCTGATAAGATTGCAAAACTAATAAACGGAACCCAAAGTTAGGGGTTTGGGAAGAAAAGAACACTATTTACCTAAAGACCTGATAGCCAATACTTTTACATTTTAAATTCATCATTTTAAATTTTAAATTTCACAAAGCCTTTTGCCCTATCGGCCGCGGGGAAGTTTTTCCCTCGATGGAATCTTTCCGAATGAAAAGAGAAACGAACAAAATGGAAAGACCGGATAGAAGTGAAATGAGGATAGTGGTCCAATTCGTCCAATTGGAAAGTCCTGAATTATCGAGGATAATGACCAGGGAAATGCCCATGAATAAAATGCGGGAAAATTCCATTGGAATAGCCCAGCCTTTCGCCTGAAGGATGCCCCCCCAACTGATAATCATCAAGAAAATTCCAATGGAAAGAACTATTCGGTCAGCATACGTCAAGGGGAGGGAAAGGTTGATGGTGAAGAAGAGAAAAGCGATTCCCAAAACAATCTGCACAAACAAATAGGGAGCGGCATTTTTAAACTGCTTGCTCGAATATTTGAGTTGTTCCGCTCGATTATACCCGATTCGTTTCTTGCCCGGAACATTTTCCCTCCCCCGCGGCTGCCAGCCAAGCGGCATGAACCAAATCCGGATTTTATCCCACCAATAGGGGGCTGCTAAGGCATCGTCCCAAAGTTGTTTCCAATACTGAAAGTTGATGTAGAGGGGGTCCCAGGTGCGGGGGGGATGTGTGACGCCATAGCAAACTTCTTCTTTTTCCGGTTCGAAAGTGCCGAACCATTTGTCCCAAAGGATTAAAAATTCAGAGAAATTCTTGTCGAGGTATTGTGGATTCACGCCGTGATGCACCCGGTGGTGAGAGGGTGTCACAAACCATTTCTCCAACCAACCCAATTTGCCAATCAGTTGCGTGTGATGCCAATAAGCCAAAAACAAATGAACTCCTGCTACCGCATAGACCATTTCAGGCGAAAAACCAATCAAAACCAACACCCAATCGAAAAATAAGAACTGGAACATGCGCTGCGTAAAACTAGCCCGCAGTCCGACAGACAGATTCAACTCTTCCGAGGAGTGATGGGGCATGTGCGCTGCCCAAAAAATGTGAAGCGTGTGTCCTA
>CAZJYF010000626.1:0-2518 GCA_964549665.1 uncultured Saprospiraceae bacterium | reverse complement strand
AAATTTTAGAAGAAAAGCAGTCAATAGTTTCTGAACCCGAAGTACTAGGGACAAAAGAAAAAATTCTTGAACTCTTAAAACAAGGCACTTATGATTCTAAAACCATTGTAGGGAAATTGAAAATTGATTGGACACCTCGAAAAGTAACTTATTATTTAAAGCAGAATTCAGAAGTTAGGACGATGAAAAGTAAACCAATGAAGTTTACACATAAGAGTAGGAGGGCAGAAATTCAAACTGCATTATTTTAATACAAGAATTAAAAAGAATATGTGTCAACATTATATAAGCGAAATTCAAACAAAAAAGCCAAAATTGGGCATTTTTGTTCCTAATAAACTTTCGGGTTGGCGGACAGAGAATTGCTCCGAAATCCCCCACTGCCCTTATTTCTGACCTTTAATAGACAAAAATTCACCATTACCATGGAGCAGTTTTTCAAACTTTTTTTACTACTTGGATTAATTGGAATTTTGACGATCCATTCGGGATGTGGAGGCGATTCAACACCGCCTTCTGACGATAAAGAAAAACCCTTGAAAACCGTCTCCATTCCCAGATTTGAAAAAGATTCGGCCTTTAGGTTCGTGGAGAAGCAGGTGGCTTTTGGACCGCGGGTGCCCAATTCGGAAGCGCATCGAAAGTGCAAAGAATGGTTGGTGGGACAATTCAAATCGTTTGGGGCAAAGGTAGTGGAACAAGATTTTCAGGCAAAGGCTTACACGGGGAAAATGCTCGAAGGAACCAATATCATCGCCCAATTCCAACCCGGCAGAAAAAAACGAATTTTGCTCGCAGCCCATTGGGATTCGCGGCACATCGCCGACTCGCCTTTGAGTACGGAACGAAAGGATGAACCGATTCTTGGGGCGGACGATGGTGGTAGTGGCGTGGCAGTTTTGCTCGAAGTCGGGCGGCAGTTGCATGCTAACCCCATCGAGATGGGCGTGGATATTATTTTATTCGATGCCGAAGATTACGGCCAAAGTAATGACGAACAGGCAGCGCAGGAATCTTGGTGCCTAGGTTCGCAATATTGGGCTCGGCATTTACATAAAAAAGGGTACCGCCCTAAATACGGCATCTTGTTGGACATGGTTGGCGCGAAAGGAGCCCGTTTTGGCAAAGGGCAGGTCTCTATGAACTACGCTCCAAAAGTGATGAACAAAACATGGAAGCTGGCTAAGAACATGGGCTACGGCAATTATTTTGTAGATGTTCGCTCAAATGGTGTCACCGACGACCACTACTTCGTCAATACGATTGCCAAAATTCCGATGATTGATATTATCAATAAGCCCTTAGAAACCGAAACGGGCTTTGGCAATCATTGGCACACCCACAACGACAATATTAAAGTCATCGATAAACGAACCCTTCGGGCTGTCGGGCAGGTGATGCTGGCCGTAACTTACCGGGAAGCGAATGGGACATTTTGAGTGCTTTGCCGGTCAGGTATTTTTGAGGAAATAGTTGGAAAAGTAATTAGAAATGTTTTTTTTGTGAACCCGATTTATTGTAATCCCCCCTTGAGACTTTAGATTAAAGATGAAAGACAAAAGATGAAGGACTCAGTAACCCCCTGGATTCAAATGGAAGGCACCTTTTTTCTTTTGTCTTAAACTTTAACTCTAAAAAAGAAATAATCCCACCATCACGAATAATCAATTGTACCTATAATGGGACCGGATAAATACATCAAGAATTATGTCAATGGGGCGCTCGTTCCCGCCAAGTCGGGCGAATACCTGGATAACTTCAATCCGGCGAAGGGAAAAGTGTATTCGCAGCTTGCGGATTCGAATGGTGAAGATGTGGAAGCTGCTGTAGAAGCTGCCAAAAAAGCATTCCCGGGATGGTCACGATGTGGCACGCAAAAGCGCTTCCGAATCCTGAACCGCATTGCCGACATCGTCGAGCAAAATCTGGAAACTTTTGCCCGGGCAGAAAGTACCGATTCCGGCAAACCTTTGTCCATGTCTCGAAGCGTTGATATACCCCGGGCTCAGGCAAATATTCGGTTTTATGCTACCGCCATCCTTCATTTCAGCTCCGAAGCGCACCACATGGAAGGAGAGGCTATCAACTTTACCCTTCGCCAACCTTTTGGCATCTGCGGCTGCATTTCTCCCTGGAATTTACCTCTTTATCTCTTCACCTGGAAAATAGCTCCCGCCCTCGCGGCAGGCAATTGCGTAGTTGCCAAGCCTTCCGAACTGACCCCAATGACCGCTTATATGTTGGCAAAGGCTTGCATCGAAGCTGGCTTGCCGCCGGGGGTTCTGAATATCATTCATGGCTTGGGGAATAAAGCAGGGCAGCCGATAGTCGAACACCCCGACATCAAAGCTATCTCGTTTACAGGAGGTACCGAAACGGGTAAAAACATCGCGCGGACAGCCGCCCCAATGTTCAAAAAATTGTCCCTCGAAATGGGCGGAAAAAACCCAAATATCATTTTTGCCGACTGCAATTTTGACCAAATGATGGTGGACACCCTGCGCTCTTCCTTTTCCAA
>CAZJYF010000625.1:0-2519 GCA_964549665.1 uncultured Saprospiraceae bacterium | reverse complement strand
ACAAAAGTTATTATTCCATCCGGGAGATTTGGTGAGAAAAAAGCCAATATCCGTCAGCCGGATGACTCTTCTTTGTATCTGAAACCAAACTTACCAGGCAATCATTTTATTAAATTGGTTTTTTTTGAAAAAACAAAAACAAACAATACTTTAGCCATTGTATTAATTTTTCATCCAAAACCCATCGAATGCCCAAATTTTTTACCTCATGGAACCCACCAAACGAACCCTTTTTTTAGCGCTCTCCCTGCTCACTTTTTTCAATTCCCAAGCCCAAGAACGCTTTGAGAGGCTGTACCGCTCCACCGATCGCAATAATACCGCTGTAGATATAAAACAAACCCGGGATGGCGGCTACCTGATGTTAACCATTCCTATCACAGTTACAATAGACACCCTGTCAATTCCAAAAGCTACTATTACCCGGCTTTCGCCAAAAGGAGACATTCTGTGGAGTAAAGATTATACGTTCGATGAAGAAATTTCTTTGTTTGGTGATTTGGTGGTTTTGGAAAAAGACAGTTTTGCTTTCACCACCGTTGTAATCAAACCGGGTCCGAATAAAATCATCACCAAAGCAGACCCTTCCGGAAATGTTGTTTGGTCGAAAGCCTACGGTGCGGAGGAGGAAATCATTCCTAGCTACGGTTTAGCAAAGGGACATCTCCTTGCGATGGAAGATAAAGGTTTTGCCCTTTTTGGCCAGACAAAATCAACTGGAACAGGTATACAAATCTACGGTTGCAGAACGGATATTAATGGTAATTTGATTTGGTCAAAAACGTATCGAAACATAACCGGAGTTGTGGGGAATAGTCAAGTTTTAAACGGAGTCGATAAAACCATTGGAGGAGGTTTTATTCTCTTTGGTGGCACGTCTTCTAACGCAAATCCTAATATTCTTTTTTTAACTCAATTAGATTCGCTCGGGAATGTTGATTGGACTAAAAGGTACACTAGCTTTGGAACGGCTTGGGTTTTAATGGAAACAATTCTCTCACTGCCAGACAAAGGTTTCCTGATTGGTGGCAATCAAACAGTCTTTCCTAACTTTAACACCCCTCCTGGTTTCCTGATGCGCATAGATTCTTTAGGAAACATTACTCGGACACGAGGTATAGACTTTCCCTCCATGGACAATCCGACCATTTTGGTCAACGGTCTGTTACTTTCAACCGATAGTACCTTAATTATCGGTGGAAGATCCTTTGATTTAGGGAATCCTCCTTCTAATGCTTCCATAATGGAATACGACCTAAATGAAGATACCATTCTTTGGCGGCATCATTACAATAAATCTGTTAGCAACTTTGGATTGTACGGTGAACTCATCTCGACCTCAGATGGTGGTTATGCCTTTTTCACAACAAGTGAAAATCCTTCTAACTTAATGCCCTATCTCCTAAAAGTAGATAAAAACGGTTTATCTTCCTGTGAAGAAGACAGCCTAGCCATAGAAATATTTACGACCAAATTATTTTCCGCAGACACTTTTCAACTCGAGGCAATCGAGTTAGATACGGTGCAAATAGAAGAACCCGAAGTAATGCCCTACGTCAGCTTTTCCGTGCCGGTACTCAGCCTCGGTTCGGCTACTTTCTGCCCGGATGAACCCATTCTTGCCACTTTCGATGCCACGGTAAATGGGGCGGTATCCTACCAATGGAGTACCGGCGAAACAACCCCCACTATTACGGTTTCACAGGAAGGCCAATTCACGGTGAACGTGCGCATTGAAACAGATATTTGCTTTAATTTATGCGATACGGCCCTGGTCTCAGTTGTTCCTTTTCCCTCTGTCCAAATCGATGCGTTCGAGGATAATTTCTGTGCGCAAGGGTTCATTCAATTGCAGGCTTCGGGAGACGGACTCGAGACCCTCGACTGGTCAACGGGAGAATCGAATACCTCCGCCATTTTGATAACCCTAGCAGGTACTTATTCCGTCACGGCGACCAACGCCTGCGGCACCGCAATTGATGAAATCTCCATCGATGATTTGCTCAATCCACCCCTGTTTCAAACCCAAGCCGATGCGAAGGCTTTTTGTTCCGATGGTTTCGCCACCCTGTTGGCAATCGGTTTGGGCATCGATTCCCTACTATGGTCCACCGGAGAAGTGACGGACACGATTCAGGTTTCCGAGATAGCCACCTATTCGGTGACCGCTTTCACCAACTTTTGTGGAAGCACCACCGAAGAAATCAATCTCGCAGATGTAGCCCCCGATTGTAACCTGGCCTTGGACAATTGCATCCAATTGCCGAATGCCTTCACCCCCAACGGGGACGGGACCAATGATGCCTTCGGTCCTGTTTTCATTGACGACTGCAACCTTTTTCGGGTGGTTGAATTTGCGGTATATTCCCGCTGGGGCGATAAAGTATTTTCCACCAATATGTCAGGTGACAAATGGGGCGGAATGCAAGGCGGCGACCCCGCCCCAATCGACGTGTACGCTTGGGTGCTACGCGTAGCTGGGAATGACGGAAAGGAACAAATGAGGCTGGGGGAGGTTA
>CAZJYF010000624.1:0-2524 GCA_964549665.1 uncultured Saprospiraceae bacterium | reverse complement strand
AATCCCTTGTCCCTGAAACACAAGGGGTTGAAACCCCTTGGAAGAAAATTGTCGGTTATTTATATTCAGATACTTTAAAATCTTTCAGCATGAAAAAAATAAACTTAATTCTCCTTTTTCTTCTTGGGTTGAGCCTGCTTGCTTTTTCCCAAAACAGGCAGATTAGGGTTATCGCTTTTGGTGCCCATCCGGATGATTGCGACAGTAAATTTGGTGGCACGGCAGCCCTTTTTGCACAAATGGGATATGCCGTGAAGTTCGTCGCCTTGACAAACGGGGATGCTGGGCATTTTTCGCAGGGTGGGGGAGTGTTGGGAAACCGAAGAAGAGCAGAGGCTAAAGAATCCGGTCGCAGGCTAGGCATAGCGGAATATGAAGTGCTGGATAATCACGATGCCGAACTTTTGCCTACCCTGGCCGTGCGCCTTCAGGTAATCCGAAGAATCAGAGAATGGAAAGCGGATATCGTTCTGGGGTTGCGCCCCAACGACTACCATCCCGACCATAGAAATGCAGGTAAATTGGTGCAGGATGCCGCCTACATGGTCATCGTTCCCAATGTCGCACCGGATACGCCTCCTTTGAAAAAAAATCCCCTGTTCCTCTACATGCAGGACCGTTTCACAAAACCCTATCCCTTTAGCCCCGACATAGTGGTGGCTATCGATGCAACAATCGAGAAGAAGGTGGATGGGGAGGATGCCCATGTGTCTCAATTTTACGAATGGATGCCCTGGCTGGACGGAAAGCTGGATGAGGTGCCCAAAGGGAAAGCGGCACGAAGAAATTGGTTAGCTAACCGGGTGAAAAACCGATACAGTAAAGTTACCAATGCCATGCGCAAATCTTTGGAGAAATGGTATGGCCCGGAAAAGGCAGCGAAAATAAAATACGCAGAAGCATTTGAGATTGCCGAATATGGAAAGCAACCCACTGATGAAGAAATCAGGGAATTGTTCCCCATGCTTGGGCAACGGTAATTCTAAGTTTTGAACATTGCTTCCAGCACGTCAAGTGCTGGAAGCGTTTGTAAACAAGGATTGGCAGTACCTTCACAATTCACCTGGGATAATTTCCCTTTTTTGTAATGCCACGTATCGAGAAAATAATTGAAATGAAAAGAATAATCTTGTTGATGATTGCTGGTTTTTTCCTGAGCTGTCCGAAAAGTTTTGGAGCCAACGAAATACCTCTCAAAGTTGAAAATACATCCCCTGGAGCCCCCTTGACATTGGGCATTCCCTTCCCCCAAGGGGCATTGTATTCCCCCGACCACGTCCGGATATTGGATGCAGATGGAATCGAAATCCCTTCACAGGTGACCGAAGTAAGCACCTGGCAACCCGCGGACAACAGCCTTAAATGGATTTGGGTGTTCTTTTTTGCCGGCAATTCTGCCGATTACACCTTGCAATACGGAAAAGATGTCAGCCGCGCGCCCATTGTGGGGGATAGGGTCATCGTCATCAACCGGCAACGTAAGGGAGAGGCCACCGAAATAATCACCGGACCTTTGCGATTCAAGATAATAAAAGACGAAGGTGGCTTTTTGGATGACGTTCAACTGGATTTGCAAAGGGATGGGTTTGACGAGGAAGATATTATTGCGGAAAGCCCGAAAGGAAGGGGTTCTTTTTTAGACATTCTCGATGATGCGGGCATTGACCCCTCGCGGGCAGTAATCACACGAACGGTAAAAGAAAAAGGTTCCGGTCCATTGCACGCCATCCTCAAAGTGGAGGGAACCTATTATTATTCCCGCGAGGATAACAATCCATCTCCTTTTATCATCCGCATTCACGCCTACGCCGGGAAATCCTACATCCGGGTTTATCATACCCTGACCTATACAGGTGTTCCCGATAAGCATGTGCCTAAGGAAGGAGAGCACGCCTACATTGCCACAGGGATGGGAAAAATTATTCCCGAAGACCGGACAAATGATCCCGGTTGGACACAAGCCAATGATCGGATCGACGCCACGGGATTGTCCTTAAAATATAGGCTTTCCGGGAAATTGAGTTATAAAACGGGTTACGACGAAGGCAATTGGTGGGAAACTGGAAACCCCCGCATTTATGAAACCAAGTTAAAGGCCAAAGGCGATATTTCCGTTGTCCAGTCTGGTCCTAAACCGGACAGGGTTCCTCCGGTACCCAATTCTTCTCCGGAGAAAAGGATAGACGGATTTTTTGCTACCATCGAGGTGGATTCGAAAACAAAAAAAGAATTTGCCAGGGCAGAAGGCTGGGCAGATATTTCTGACCGGCAAAGAGGGATTAGCATAGGCATTCGCCATTTTATTGAAGAATATCCCAAAGAAATTAAAATTGACATCAATGAAAATCAGGCGGTGGCTTACCTCTGGTCGCCCAATGCCGGACCGATGAGTTTTGCCCGTTGGTCGAATGAAATTGACCAGGGGATGATAGATAACTTCGCAGCGGGTTTGACGAAAACCAGTGAACTGGTCTATTACTTCCACGGGGCGGATGTAACTGGTACGGACATTCGTAAAAGGATG
>CAZJYF010000623.1:0-2524 GCA_964549665.1 uncultured Saprospiraceae bacterium | reverse complement strand
GCCTTTTTCGGTGCCGAGGTGGCGGTGAAACAATGCGCCTACTTCTTCCTTTCGCAAATGAATCGCCGGGGCGACGATGTGACTTGGGGGTTCTTTTTTCAATTGAACAATTCGCTCCCCCAAATCGGTATCCGTCACCTCGATTCCGTTGGCTTCCAAAAAGGGGTTCAGATGGCATTCTTCTGTGAGCATCGATTTGCTTTTCACCATTTTCGTCAACCCCTGCTTTCGCAAAATACCCAACACGATGGCATTGTGTTCCTGCGCATCGGCAGCCCAATGAACCCGGACGCCGTTTTTCAAAGCATTCCTTTCAAACTCAACCAAATAATCTTCCAAACCAGAGAGGACGTTGTCCTTAATTTGGGAAGCTAATTCTCTCAATTCTTCCCATTCCGGCACACTTTGGGCAGCCGAGTCCCGCTTTGTCCGAAAGAACCAAACCGCCTGGTCGTGGCGCTTTGCCCGCTTCACGTTATTCAAAAAGTCTGCTGCCTTGCGTGCGTGATTCATTTTGCTCTTTTTATATCAGAGATGGTCCCGCTTCGAACAAGTCCATTTCCTGAGGGTCTGCAAAATCACCGCTTTAAAAACCGGCGAAACTGAGAATTTCTGCAAAGTGCATTACCCGCAATTTCTTCTTTTCTCTTCGAATAATCCCTTCCAGATGCATCAAGCAACTCGTATCGCCTGCGGTAATCACTTCCACCCCGTTTCGTTCGTGGTCGGCGATGCGGTCTTTTCCCATTTGTACAGAGACAGCCTCCTCGGCTACTGCAAATGTCCCCCCAAAACCGCAGCATTCGTCTGCCCGGTCGAGTTCGACCAATTCCAAGCAATCCACCATTTGGAGGAGGGTTTTGATTTTTGAAAAAGCCTCCCCTACCCTTTCAGAAGATTGGCCCAAACGCAGGCCTCGCAAACCGTGGCAACTTTGGTGCAAGCCTACTTTGAAAGGAAATTGGACATCCAATTGCTCAACTTTCAACACATCCAACAAAAAAGAACTCAAATCCAGGATGCGTTCCCGAACCCGTCGCACTTGTTCGGTTTGCTCGATGAGGTCGTAATGCTCGCCCACGTGATAAACGCAACTGCCCGAAGGGGCAACGATATATTCGTACTCTTGGAAGGTTTTTACGAAATGTAAATAGGCGGGAATAGCCTCCTTTTCACCACCGGAATTCGCCATCGGTTGTCCGCAGCAAGTTTGTTGAACGGGGTATTCGACTTGGCAGCCCAATTTTTCCAATAACCCCAAAGTGGCGACGCCTACTTGCGGGTAAAATTGGTCAATGTAGCAGGGTATAAACAAGCCGATTTCCATGAAAAATATATTTTATCCATCTTGCCGGAAAGCCGGCCGTCGGGAATCAAGGAGTTCGCTGTTCTACCCATTGCCAAAAGCAATTTTGAAGGAGACCACGGACTAAACCGCCACCAAAGCCTTATTAGCCGCCCGTTTCCGTGCGTGTTCTTTCAGTAAAACCTTGCGCAGGCGGATAGAATTCGGGGTTACTTCCACATATTCATCTCCCTGAATGTACTCAAGGGCTTCTTCGAGGGTAAAACGGATGGGCGGCACGAGTTTCACCTTGGCATCCGAACCGGAGGCGCGCATATTGGTCAATTTTTTGGTCTTCGTTACATTGATGACCAAATCGCCGGGGCGACTATTTTCGCCAATTACCTGCCCTTCGTAAATTTCTTCGTTCGGACCAACAAAAAATTTGCCTCTTTCCTGTAGGTTGTTGATACTGAAAGGAATTGATTTTCCGGTTTCCAGCGCAATCAGGGAGCCATTTTGCCGGGCGGGAATATCGCCTTTGTGTGGCTGGAATTCCTTAAACCGATGGGTCACTACCGCCTCGCCAGCCGTGGCGGTCATCATCCGGCCCCTCAGCCCGATAATTCCCCGTGAGGGAATTTCAAAATGGAGCAGGACGCGGTCGCTTTTGGGTTCCATCGAAAGCATGATACCTCTCCGTCGGGTAACCATCTCGATGGCTTTGCCCGAAATATCTTCAGGAACGTCAATCGTTAATTCTTCGACGGGTTCGTGTGTAAGCCCGTTAATTTTTTTCAGGATGACCTGCGGTTGGCCAATCTGCAGTTCGTATCCTTCGCGGCGCATCGTTTCAATTAGAATGGAAAGGTGCAAAACGCCTCGCCCAAAAACGCGGAAGGATTCAGCCGCTCCGGTTTCCTCCACTCTCAATGCGAGGTTTTTTTCCAATTCTTTTTCCAGCCTTTCCTTTAGGTGCCGGGAGGTGACAAATTTCCCCTCCTTCCCGAAAAAAGGCGAGTCGTTGATGGTAAAAAGCATGCTCATCGTCGGTTCATCAATCGCGATAGTGGGAAGGGCTTCGGGTTTTTCGGCATCGGCAATCGTGTCGCCAATCTCAAAGCCTTCGATGCCCATGATGGCACAAATATCTCCTGCAACCACCTCCTCTACTTTTATTTTTCCCAAGCCTTCAAAGAGATAGAGTCCCTTGATGCTGCTTCGCACCCGCTCACCATT
>CAZJYF010000622.1:0-2536 GCA_964549665.1 uncultured Saprospiraceae bacterium | reverse complement strand
ATTTATTAGTTTCTTCGACGCAAGCGTCGGGGAATTGAACCCAACTTTGATTAAACCAAGCCTTGATGGGGTCCTAAAAATGCTAATACCGCCGAAGTGATTACGAATAACCAAATCGCGACATAGACGGGGATAAATTTTTGCCGTTTTTTTAACATCTCCGGGAACAGCGTGGGCTTGCCTGAAAATTTCCCCCGAGGTCTGCTTGGGAAAAAGAAGGTCTTGTAGGTTTCGATGGAAGCAATCGTAAAGCCAATGCTGCAAAGGGTGATTAGGATAAAGTTATCGGTCAGGTTGGCGGCTATCCAGCCAAAAAAGTAGGCGATGGCGGGGCTTCTGAAAAATTTAAAAAGTTGAAAACCTTCCAGGGGGGCATCTTTCCACGCGCCTCCGAAGGCAGAAATCCAACCGCCACAACTAAGGAAAAAGAGAATGAGGTATGGGTTCAATGACAGGGTTCCGCTCTTGAACAAGCCCCAAAGCTCGAATAAGCCCCAGCCCACCAAAGCGATGCCACCCACATAAGCAAGGGCAGCCAGATAGCGGTCTCTTTTGCTTTCCACTACCTTGCCAAGTACGTGCAACTGCATGGGAATGAAGTACTTGGATTGGTCTTCGCTGCGCAAAAAAGTTTTCCAAATTTCTAACGTCAAGCGTTCAATGAGGTAGATTGAGCCCCAAAGCAGGAGAATGCCGCGGGCAGTTGTCACATCCAAACCGCTCAAATTCCAGATTATCGGTCCGTAAATTCCACCCACGATCATGCTGCGGAAATATTTAGGCCAAGTGAAACCCTCGTGTGGCGAATCTTTATACATCCCCCAGGTCGAAGCGTGCAAGCCGGAAGTCAGTCCGGTGATAAGTGCTATCAAAAATTCCATTGAAAAAAATTTGTATTGAAAATGAAGTTGTAAAATTAAATGAACAATTTATTGACCTAAAATACTGTCTGTCAGCACTTTTAAATTTTACAACTTGTCCCGGATTCTTTCGGGATTTATCATTTTAAATTTTACATTTCTAGAAGTGTGTAGTTTTCCGAAAATTGAGGGGCAAAGGTACTATTTTGAGCAGAAAATTCAAGTGAAAATAGTCATTGAACCGACCCTAGACCCTTGCGGGGAGAAAATGGGGAAATCAGCCATTACCCAGCGATGCGTAAACCGATTCAATCACCTCCAAATCCCGTTGGGCGAGGGCGAGGTTGAAGGCGGGTTCTTCTCCTTTATGCAGTGCCTTAAAAAAATCTTGAAACATGCCTTTGTATCCTGCGATGTCGGACAATCCGGGGAAAATGAAACGCCATTTTTTGCCCCGGACAAAAATGTACAGACCGTTAGATTCAAAAGTGATGGAACCACGCGTGCCGTAAATTTTGGAAAGCCGAAGCCCCTTGAACAGCGCGTTGACCTCCCAGGAATACAAAAGGGTTCCGACGGGTCCTTCTTTATATTTTGCCACGACCTGAATGCTTCGTTCCATGCGGGGCAATTTTTCAGTTATTTTCGTTCCCGGTTGAAAGCCTTTCACCGACTCGATTTTCAGTCCTAAGTTGGAAATGAAATTGACCCAATGAATGCCTCCTTCGAACAAAGCCCCTCCTCCTGCTTTCGCGTTCTCGTCGCGCCAATTGCCGGTAGTCTGCGTTTTTGTCGCATTGAAATATAGGAACCGCAGGTCGCCGATGACATCAGATTGGATGAGTTGTCGCAATTTTTTGAGCAGTGGTTTGTAAAAATAATTCTCTGCCACCATTGCCTGCACCTTTGTTTTTTTCTGTTCCGCACGAATCAAATCAAAATCTGTGGATTTGAAAAAGGGCGGTTTTTCAATGAGGAGGTGCTTGCCTGCCCGAAGACTTTGCAACGCTAATTCGAGATGGCAGTCCGGCGGGGTAGCGATGAATACGACGTCAATTTCCGGCGAAGCGATGGCTTTTGAATAGGATTCAAAATGCCCGGCTCCCCCATATTTTTCGCAGTAAGCCTTCGCTTTTTCAGGAGAACGGCTGGCGTAAAAGCAATTCACATTTTTTAAATTTCGCAAGGTTTTACTGTGCAAATGAGTGGCAAAACCACAACCTAAAAAGACCAGGCGGATAGGTTGGTTTTCTTCAATTGTTTTGAATTTCATGCGTTTGTTTTTCAAATGGCATGCTTCTGTGCCACCGGTTTATAGTTGGCGAAAGTAATGTATTTCGTTGGCAACTAACCTCTTTTGAGTTTCAAAAAAAAAATGGTGGTTTTAAACTGGTAATGCCGGTTGTTCTCGTCAGAGATAAGGAAATAGTAGGTTCGGATTGAAAATCCTCACCAGCAGATAGCTTTTTGGGACCATCAGGTGATGCCTCGGCGGGAAGAGGGGAGGGAGGAGGACGAGGTGATGCCTAATGGTGGGTATTGAAGGCGTCACCTCGTTGCCATCCCCCAAAACCATTCCGCCGAGGCAGCGCCTAAATATCTCCTGATTCTGCCTTTTTGTCTATGAAAAAGCTGCTTACATAGAATACCTGGTCAAAAAATAGTACCTTGTGTTG
>CAZJYF010000621.1:0-2541 GCA_964549665.1 uncultured Saprospiraceae bacterium | reverse complement strand
CAGGCGGGTCGAAGCGGAATACCGCCTTTCGAGATATTCATAAACACTCACCACGCCCGATTTGTACAAAGGCGGGATAATCACCAGCATGATAAAGACCATCGCCAAAGGAACGCCAAATTCAAAGGTTAGCCATTTCATTCCGCCCCCCGCCTTCAGCCCCACAAATGCCGGCGCCGACACAAAACTGATAGCCGACAACTGCGTCGCCATGGTGGATAAACTGAGCGGAAACCACCCCATCTTCCTTCCGCCGAGGAAATAATCTTTGGAGTCTTTATTGTCTTTGAAAAAGTAGCCGATGAAGAGGAAGAAAAGAAAGTAGAAGCCGATAATCGAGTAGTCTATCCAATTCATGTGTTTGTTTTTTTAATGCTTCAATGAGGTAATGCTTCAATGAGGTAATGATGTAATGATTCAAGCTTTATCGAATTACATCATTATAGCATTGAATCATTATAGCATTCCATCATTCCCAAGAAAATCAAGGACGAGGGCTGCTGTCCACGAGAAAGCTGCGCCGCCATATCCCCTGCCATTCATCGATTTGGATTTTTCTTTTTCCGGCTCAAAATATTCATAAAATCCCTGTTCTCTGACTAATTGCAGGGAATCCTTCTTAATTTCTTCCGCCAATTTTTCACAGCCGTGGCGTTGCAGACCCTGATACAACAACCAATTCATGTTGAGCCAAACGGGGCCTCTCCAATATCGTTGGGATTCAAAGTCTTTTGCGGTGGTGTCGAAGGAAGGGCATAAAAAGTATCGGTCGTGCTCGCCCCTGAACTTTTTTCCTTGCAGCAGGTCGGTCATGCGTTTCACTTTGGTCGCATCGGGTGCAGAAGTCAATAGCGGGGCAAAGCCGGAAGAGGTGATTTTGTCAATTTTTTTATTGCTTTTTAAATCAAAATAAAGGTAAGTTCCCAGCTTTTCATCGTACAATTTATCGTTCAGCGATTGCACCGCTTTTTCCTGCCAGGTCTCAATCTGCGCGATTTTCCCGCTTTCGTTTGCCAATTCAGCCAACTTAATCAAGGATTCATTGGAACGTATCAGAAGGGCATTGAACAAAGGGTCTTGCACCAAAAACGGAGACGCATTGAAAATCGAATCAGCTCGATATTTGCTATTTTTTAGCACCTCCACCAAGTACAAATAGAAGTCGTATTCGCGGTTTTTAGGACGTTGTTTTTCGTTGACGTGGAGGGTGTCTTTCCGCAGTTTTTTAATGTCATAATTTGGTACAAATTTATCTATTTTGGAAAAAATTCCATACCAGGCCGGAGAGTTGTCCGTCCCCGATTCCCAATTGTGCAGAATATAAGCCAATCCTTCCCGCAAGGGATCTCTTTCCCGGTAAAGGTACTGGTGGTATTGAAACAGGGGGTTGAATAATTTTTTCATCAAACCAACAACCTGCTCGTCATTATTGGAAATGGCGAGTAATTTTTCGAGAACGAAGGCGTGAATTGGAGGCTGTGTGATGCCCGAAGTACCCGGGAAGTTTAGGGAATGTGAAGAGAGGTGGGTTTGATAAAAGGAGGAACCGGGAAAATAAGCCTTGTCCGAAGCCTCGTCCCAAAAAACGATATGTGGCAGGAAGCCGTTTTTCCATTGGGCACTGAATAAAGAGTCAATTTCTTTGATGGCTTTTTTCAGGTCAAAATGTGCCCAACCGATGGCAATAAAACCGGAATCCCAATTCCATTGAAACGGATAAATGCCGGCAGCGGGAATGGTGTAATGCCCCTGCCAATTGTTTTTCAACACCTTCTTTGCTTCTTCAAATAGCCGGTCCAAGGTTCAATCGTTTGATGACCAGCAATAATAGCAAATATTCGGGAACTTTGGAGGAGAAAAAACTATGCGGTGCAGGACAAATCCTCCTTATCTGAAAGGGCAGCAAGGGCGTTAGCCCTGAACCCGTTTGTAGATATGAAACAGAAGCGAAAGTTTAGGAGCATCGCTCCGACCCTAAAAACAAAAGGTGACGTGGCTACGCCCCTCATTAGTGTTGTCAATTAATTTCTACAAACGGGTTCGCGGCTAACGCCTCTGCCACTATTAAGTAGATGGAAAATTTGTCCTGCACCCAAACTACGCGGGCACCGCACCATATCGCTCCACAAAAACCTTCACTTCATCAACCATTTCGGGCGAACCGATGGCTATCGAGGTGCGTTGGTGCAATTCGTGCGGCTGAATTTCCAATATGCGCTGCAACTGACAACTGATGGCTTTGCCCCCCGCTTGTTCCACTACAAAGGCAAGGGGATTGCATTCGTAGAGTACCCGCAATTTGCCGTTTGGATGTTTGCGGGTGTTGGGGTAGAGGAAGATGCCGCCCTGAAAAAGTATCCGGTGCACATCCGATACCATGGTTCCGATGTATCGCAAACCCAAATTCATATCGGAGCAATGGTCAACGAAGCGGCGCATCTCCACGTCGAATTTCAAATAGTAACCCTGGTTGACAGAATAGTAATTGCCCTTTTTAGGTATTTGGATGTTGCGGTGCGACAGACAGAACTCGCCGATGCT
>CAZJYF010000620.1:0-2541 GCA_964549665.1 uncultured Saprospiraceae bacterium | reverse complement strand
GAGCAATCCTATTTGAAAAAAACACGACAGGCTGGATGCTCAAAATCCTGAAGTCCGGCACATAGCAGACCGCAACAGCGCCCAAGATTTAGGAGTAATTCCGGAGCATGAGGATTGACTTTCGCAAAAAGTCGTCCGGGGACCCACCGCAGCAACCGAACCAAGTGTTTTCTATCTTTCTCAGGAAGGACGGTGATGCTTTCTCCGGCAATATTTGGGTGGAGTTCGGGCAAATTAAAAGGCAATTCTTTTTTTGCTAAATGTTTTAAGGCCTTGTTTTGCAAAACCAGTTTTGTGAGGTCTTCTCCCGCCCTGCTAATTTTCAGCACGAAGGCCCCCCCTTGCACCGATTTCAGGTAAAAATTTAAATCCGTTTCGCCGAAAAGCGCCTTGGCGGTTGCGGTAAGACCGTAATGTTCTTGGGCAATTTTTTCGGCAACGGAAGTAGTGAACATGCGAACTTATTTATCAGTGATTTGATTTCATAGGCGAAGGTAAATATACCCATCAAAAATGGATTTTCCGCGTGGCGCTACCATTCTTCCGGCTATTCCATTGGCTTCTGTCCCGAATTTTTTTATTTTTGTAAAAAACTCAAAATGACGCTTCCAGTAGAAAGACAATTATTTTCGGTAGCAGAATACTACAAAATGGCTGAAGTTGGCATCCTCAAGCCAAGCGATAGGGTGGAGTTAATCAAAGGAGAAATCATCAAAATGAGTCCGATTAAAAGCTTCCATGCAGGAGTTATCAATTTTTTGGTGGAACAACTCAATTTCAAATTGTTCGGAAAGGTAGTGGTTGCCGGCCAAAACCCCATCCGAATTGGTCCACATTCGGAACCGGAACCGGATGTGGTTGTCGCCAAATTCAGAAAAGATAGGTACCAAAACCGTCACCCCCGCCCGGCAGATATTTACCTGCTTATAGAGGTAGCCGATTCTTCCTTGCATTTCGATCGGCAGATTAAATTGCCGCTTTACGCCGAAGCCGGTATTCCCGAATATTGGATTGTGAATTTGCCTGAACGACAAATTGAAGTCTTCCACCAACCCGAGGGAACGAAATACCTGGTTCAAGAAATCGTCCGTCGGGGGGAAACAATCACCTGTTCGACAATCGCTTTTGGTTTGCAGGTGGAAGATATTTTTCCTTGAAGTTGTCCTTTGAAATGAAAAATTACCCCGCCAAATCTTATCAACTCCTGGAAAACCGACTTTAGCTATTCAAAATTATTTAAACAAAATTCGTCCATTCAAAGAATTATTCGCCCCTGTTGCTCCAATTATTAATTTTTAATTCTATTTAACAATTATAAAATATTCAAATTTGACGAAAGGTTTGGACATTATCCAAATCTCTCCTACTTTTGCAGCCGCATGATTAACGACAATACATATCTTCCTTTCCATTTTTCAACTATTCCAGTTGAAGTAAATCGTCGTCGCAACCCGCGTCGCCCTTTGGGGCGTGCATAATGACATATTACCAGTAGGGTAGCTTATTCCCGCTACTTTTTTTCCAGAAAAATTAAATTAAGCTGTCTGAATTTTTGGCAATTTAGCTGTTCCAAATTGCAGTTAAGGGCTGTTCGGTTCTTTCAGTAAAGTCACATTAATATTGAACAACAATTTTGGTAAAAATGAATTTTAGCATTCAAGTAACTGGCAAGCAGCATTTCAAGTACGCCGAGGCAGTGTGCGATTTGATAAAAGAATCGGCTAAGGTGAGAGGCACGGGCATAGCCGAACGAGAACCCGGCTACATTTTGCAGAAAATGGGAAATGGAAATGCCGTCATCGCCTTGAAGGGGGATGAACTGGCCGGATTTTGCTACATCGAGACCTGGAGTCACGAGAAATACGTGGTCAATTCGGGCTTGGTGGTCGCGCCGCCATTTCGAAAGATGGGTTTGGCTAAAGCCATCAAAAAGACCGTTTTTCAATTGGCGCGCAGCAAGTATCCCCACGCCCGTGTTTTTGGAATTACGACCAGCCTGGCAGTGATGAAAATCAATTCGGGCCTCGGCTATCAGCCGGTAACTTTTTCGGAACTGACGCAGGACGAAGCATTCTGGGCAGGCTGTACAAGTTGCCCGAATTACGACATCCTGCAACGCAACGAACGAAAAATGTGCCTCTGTACGGGCATGCTTGCCCCCTCGAAAGTGGAGGTAAAAGAAACCAGCCCAGCTAAAAGGATGGCTCAAAGCGGATAAACTCGATTTGCGAAATTTTGAAAATTTAGTAAATCTATTAATCGCAGATTTTCCATCTATAGAATTTTTTAAATTTGGTAAATCGAAACAACTTAAAGGTCTTTGGAGATAACCCCAAAATTGATTGCCCAAAACGAATTTAAAATTTGAATCATGAAAAATAACAAAGTCGTACTTGCATACAGTGGGGGATTGGACACCTCCTATTGCGTCAAATATCTTAGCGCCGAAAAAGGACTCGAAGTACACGCCGTCCTGGTGGATACGGGGGGCTTCACCGACGAAGCGGTTCAGGCTGCTGAGAAAAAAGCCTACCACCTCGG
>CAZJYF010000619.1:0-2558 GCA_964549665.1 uncultured Saprospiraceae bacterium | reverse complement strand
AGGCAAAAAAAATTATTACCGCTAATCAAAAAGATTTCCTGCTACTAATAAATGCTTCCGATTTAAATGTAGAAATCGTTGGAATATAAAAGTTTTGAATTCTATCTAACTGCCTTTCTATGTTTGAAGACTACCCAAACTCTTGGAGGCATCGAAGTGGGATGCAGCCGTCGAATTGCTGGAAAGGATTACCTTCAACATCGCCCGCTATCTGGAGGAGGAAGGTATCAAAGCCTAAAGTTTTCTACACTCAAAATTGCCTATTGCAAATTGCCTACTGACCTTTCCTTCCCAATTGCTCCACTTTCTCCAACCATTTTTCCCGAAAGTTCAGTTTGGAATTTTTAATAGGGGCGATGTGCGTCAATTTCACGGGTTTGATTCCGCAAAACTGTAGGATTAGCTTTTTGATTTGAACATGGCCGGCACTGCGATACACAAGTTTGAAATACCAGCCCGGCGTATCGGAAGTGACAATAACCCTTGCTGACCTTCCTTTGAGCAATTTGTCCCACCAAGGGGAATTTTTGCGGTATTGAAAAGCATAACCGGGCAGCAGGGTCCTATCAAAAAAACCTTTTAGCTTTGCAGGCATGGAACCCCACCAAATGGGATAAACAAAGACGAGGTGGTCTGCCCATTTAATCATTTTCTGCGCTTCCTGTAGGCACGCTTCCAATTCGGTTGGTGTGGCATAGCCGTGCTTCAAGTTTGGGTCGAAGGACATTTCGGACAGGCTGAGTTGTTTTATTTCAGCGCCCGATTGCTGTGCCCCTTTGACATAGGCCGCTCCCAATGAATGGCAGAAACTATCTTTTTGGGGGTGCCCCTGGATAAGAAGGATTTTTTTCATTTTGCGTTTTGGCGCAAAAATAGAAATCCCCGTAAATCCTGTCTTTTTTCTGATTGTATTTTAGACTATTATTAAGCACCCTTCGACGCACCTCTTGTCCGGAAGGATGATTAGGTAGCAACCTCCTACAAATTGGCATTTACACCACGCGCATCGTCTCCGGGTCCCAATGCACAATTTTATTTTCAAAATAACTCATGTTGCTGGCAAGAGGAGGACCTGCCGCCCGCAAGCCGAAAACAGCATCTTCATAAACCGGACTACCATTGCGAATCGAATCGATGAAATTGGCGTGGTGGTCGAAATGATCGCTGTATCCTTCCGGCGCGCGATATACCACTTCAGCCGGATCCTGAACCGCCGGATGTGGATCGGGGTAATGGGCCTTGTACCACTCGACATACTCCTTTTGCATCGCTTCGCTGAAAGTATGGAAAGAATCCCAACCGCCGTAGCCCGGATTGGCAGGCATTTTATGGCGTGTCAATTTCAGCTCGTCTCCCCTGACTTCCAAAATCCCCTCTGACCCAATGAACCGTACCTTCGAACCGCCGCCGCCGCCATCTACGAAGTTGCATCGCAACTGCAAATTAAAGGCCGGATGAGTGTCCGCTTCAGAATAGTCATAGACGCCCAGAAAGACATCCGGCACATCCCGGCCATCTTTCCAATAGCGAAGACCACCGCTTGCATAAGCTCTGTTCGGGCCTTTAGAACTCAAAATGGTATGCACCGCTGAAAATAAATGGACGAACAAATCCCCCGCCATCCCCGTGCCATAATCCTGATAATTTCGCCAGCGAAAAAAACGAACTTTATCGAAGGGTCGCTTGGGTGAATCGCCGATGAACCGTTCCCAATCGATGGTCTCTTCCGAAGCATCCGTGGGAATGGAATATTGCCAGGCGCCAATTGCCGATTGCCGGTCGTACCAAGCTTCCGCCAAATTCAACTCCCCTATTACCCCTTGCTCAAATAGTTCCTTCGCCTTCAATGTGATGATGGAACTCACCCCCTGACTGCCCACCTGAAAGGGCCGATTGGACTTTTTCTGCGCTTCAATCACGGCATGGCCCTCGTCGAGGTGATGCACCATCGGCTTTTCGCAATAAACCGCCTTGCCGCTGTTCAGGGCTTCGATTGAAATGTGGTCGTGCCAATGGTCGGGCACGGAAATGATGACGGCGTCGATATCTTCGCGGGCGAGAATTTCTTTGTAATCTCTGGTCGTGAAAAGATGACTGCCAAAAACTTCTTTACTGTGTTGCAGCCGCCCGTCGTACAAATCACAGGTAGCTACCAATTTCGAACCCGGCACTTTGGTCGCTTCGCCACAGTTGCTAAAGCCCTGTATCCCCATGCCGATGGCGGCGATTTGAATGTTGTCGTTGACGGAAAACCTACGCTGAGGGATTTCCAGTTCAATGCTGTTTTTATCGTTTTGAGAACAGAGGAGATTTGGCGCAGCGCTGGCCACTATCAACCCCCCGGAAAGTTTTTTGATAAAGGAACGACGAGATTTTTTCATGGCAGTTTGTTTATTTTTAGTGAAAAATAATTGGAAGGGAAATTAGCAATTTTAAAGCAATCCATGCGGAATTGTTGTACATTTTTCAAGGCTTAGCCATTTTGAATGACTTATCGAGGTGATTTTCAACACTTTGTGAAATAATCATTCAATTACGCAGATCTTGTAATGAAGAAT
>CAZJYF010000618.1:0-2559 GCA_964549665.1 uncultured Saprospiraceae bacterium | reverse complement strand
GAGCAAGATATCAAAAATGAATTTAACCAAAAAGAACAGGTACCTTTATTAGTCTATACCTCCATACTCCGATATTCCTTACAGTATTTTGAAAAATATGGCTTTAAATTATCCGGAATTCAGCCCAGAGATTGCGGCTTTTCTCAACTTTCCCAAATTGCAGCCGGAGTATTTGCTGTAGCCGGAGGTATAAATCTTCTCCTTCCATCTGACGAAACAACTCTTTCTGAATCCGCCGCAAGTTTCAGTGCGCTTGGCGCCGTTGCTTCCGGGGTAAATGCCTTGATCGATTGCCTCTTTAATACCAATATATTTAATACCCTTCTCGGATGGCTTTTCGGAGGCGGTGGACCGGATTGTCAGCAACCGGGAAGTCTGTTTCTTAGCGTAATCGGCTGCAATGACTTCAACATCCGGGCTTTCGGGGCGGGGAATGACATAGTGCGATATGATTGGATTGGAACTAATACCGTCCCGGCTACCGGAACAACCACTATTCCTGTTTTTAGAACCACTGCAATCAATCCGTCTCAAACAATATCCGTTCGGGTGACTGCGACTTGTCAGGATACAAGGCAGTTTTCTTTACCAACCCCATTTTTCCTCCCGAATTTTGTGAACGTACCGCCCGTAGCGATAGCCTTTACCCAAGGACCTGCCACCATAACAGCAGGGCAGACCAGCACTTATTCCATTACGCAAAGTTCCCAATCCATTTACCAATTGAGTTGGTCTTCTAGCGGTCCCGTGGGACTTTCCACGAATAATGTTCCACCCTATTCCGTCAGAGCTACATTTTGGGCATCCGGAACGGCTGTTATTACGGCAACCCTTACGAATACCTGCAACGGCATTATTAGTTCGATAAGCAAGACCGTACAAATCAATAACTAGGGCGCGACCAAGCGTCCTTTTGAATTTTCGCATTCATATTTTTTAATCAAAACCGGATAAATATCATGAGAAAAATAAATTATTTCTTAATACTTCTCTTCCCTCTGATTTTCCAAGCTTGTGTTAAGGAAAATCTTGCGAGAAATGTCAGAAAACAAGTAAAAATAGCGCTGGAAAATGTTGAATTTACCTGCGACGGCATTAAATCAGAATATTACTTCCATGCTTTTTTAAAGGGGGAAGAATTGTGCTATTCTGTGGGTTTCGATGATTACCTCATTTATAATGCCCCCGCCAATGGAGTCGCAACCGAGGGTCCAATTGTAAATTTCAGTGATACCGCTTCTTTTTTAGAATCGGGTTCATGGCTTTCTTTCGGGTTTATCGCTCCTCCGCCCCTATTTTGGGCGAATTATCAGGACTATTTTCAACTCGAAACCCCCGTTTCTGAATTCGGAACTACCCCTTTAGAATTGGCTGAGAAATATTTAAAAATTGGGGAACTACCTATTCGCAGTTCGACGGTGCGCAAAGAAGATGGATTCAGGCTTCTTATCGAGATACCTTATCGATTACAGGAAAATGAAATAGGAGGTTCCGCTACGTTCAACACCGAAAACGGCACACAGGAGGGAAGTCATTTAGAAATCACCAAACTGGAAAAATCGGAAGATGATAATTATTATTATTACGACCTCACTTTTGAATTCAATTGCAAACTCTACTTTCAGACTTTTAGTCTCAATGAAACCTTCCACGAATTTTTCGGAGATTTGACAGAAGGGATTTTGGTGACGCGCCTTTCCATAAGCAAGAGGTGAGGTGTGAAAGCAAGTGAGAAGCAAGTGAGGTGATGACTTCAAGTCACCACCTCACTCACCTAAAATCAAAACCGAACCAGAATGTTTAATAATCGTCGTTGTCAATTTTAACCCTTAATAATTAAAAGAAAAATCATGAAATCAGTATTATTAGCAGCTTTTATTTTAGTCGTTTCAGGGTGCAATACATTGAAAGATGCTGTTGATGCAAAGGGTAGTGGCGATCAAAGAACTTACAACAAACCCTTTGGAATAGTTTGGGAAAAAACATTGGAAATAATCAAGGATTCCAGACTTGATTTAATTTCAGAAGATAGAGACGAAGGAAAAATATTAGCTCAAAAAGGAATGTCTGTATTCACTTATGGCCAACAGGTGGCAATTTTCATTGAAGGTCGAGAATCTAGACTACCAACAAAAGTTGAGGTCATTTCTAAACGATCTTTAAAAACCAATTTGACAGCAAGAAATTGGGCGCCGTATATTCACAAAAGGCTTTCCAAGGCTTTGGAATAATAGGAGCGTTGTGATTCCAAGTTAGGGCGTACCATGAAATTACACCCTAACTTTCTACTGATTTGATTCATCACCAAAAAAGGAAGACTTTTAATCGCCCTGACACTTTACAAGAATTTTTTAGAGGTTTGACAGAAAGGATTTTGGTGGTGCCCCCACCAATAAAGGTGCGGCGGGAAAGATGAAAGAAGAACGTTCAAAAACGCTTCAAAAACTAAACTGCAGGTTCATGCGCAGGCCCCAATTTGGGGCGAAGTCCGTTTTGTAATTCAGCTTCCAAATCGATTCGATGCGGATAAAGCGGAGTATATTTTCAATGCCGAAGCTG
>CAZJYF010000617.1:0-2560 GCA_964549665.1 uncultured Saprospiraceae bacterium | reverse complement strand
CTGACCCAACAGGCTTTAAAAAGGTTGGCGGGTTCGTATTGACAGGCA
Organism: uncultured Saprospiraceae bacterium; assembly: GCA_964549665.1. Lineage (GTDB taxonomy): Bacteria > Bacteroidota > Bacteroidia > Chitinophagales > Saprospiraceae > CAZJYF01. The sequence continues at coordinate 2,512 of CAZJYF010000617.1, read as the reverse complement.
GCGCCGTATTCGTGTTGCAGGCGGTATTGAATGACGTCAAATTGCAGGGCACCTACCGTTCCAATGATTTTCCGTCCGTTTAATTCCTTCGTAAAAAGTTGGGCGACCCCCTCATCCATCAGTTGCTTCAAGCCTTTGTTGAGTTGCTTTTGCTTCATGGGGTCGGCGTTGTTCACGTAGCGAAATTGCTCCGGCGAAAAGCTCGGAATGCCTTTGAAATGAAGCACTTCCCCCTCCGTGATGCTGTCGCCGATTTTGAAATTGCCGGAATCGTACAAACCGACCACATCGCCGGGGAAGGCCTCCTCGACCACTGATTTTTTAGAAGCCATGAAAGTGGTGGGATTGGAGAATTTCATCTTCCTGTTTTGGCGAACATGGAGGTAGTTCGTGTTTCGCTCAAACTTGCCCGAACAAATCCGCAAAAAGGCAATCCGGTCGCGGTGGCGCGGGTCCATATTGGCGTGGATTTTAAAGACAAAGCCGGCAAATCGGTCTTCGTAGGGGTCCACTTGGCGCTCTTCGGTGATGCGTGGCAATGGAGGCGGGGCGATTTCCACAAAGCAATCGAGCATTTCCTTTACGCCAAAATTGTTTACGGCGCTTCCGAAGAAAACAGGTGAAATTTTCCCGTTCAAATAATTTTTTGGCTCAAACTCGGGATATATTTCTGTTATCACGGTCACTTCCTCTCGCAATTCTTTCGCCGCAGATGCGCCGACATGCTTTTCCAATTCAGGGCTATTCAAATCGGTGATTTCCACCACTTCTTCGGCTGATTGTTTGCCATGAGGCTGAAAAAGAACGAGCTTCCGTTCATACAAATTATAGACCCCCTGAAAACGTTGCCCCATACCGATTGGCCAACTCAGGGGACACACCGGCAGTTCCAATTTCTGTTCAATTTCATCCAGCAAATCAAAACCGTCCTTGCCCTCCCTGTCCATTTTGTTGATAAAAACCAATATCGGTGTCTTTCGCATCCGGCATACCCGGACGAGTTTTTCAGTCTGTTCCTCCACTCCCTTCGCCACATCGATAACCACAATCACGCTATCCACGGCGGTAAGGGTTCGGAAAGTGTCTTCGGCAAAATCCTTGTGACCAGGTGTATCTAAAATGTTGATTTTTAAATTTTTATACTCAAAACCCATCACAGAAGTAGCGACGGAAATGCCGCGCTGCTTTTCGATTTCCATAAAATCCGAAGTCGCCGTCCGTTTTATTTTGTTCGACTTTACCGCCCCCGCCACCTGAATGGCGCCACCGAAAAGGAGCAATTTTTCCGTCAACGTCGTCTTTCCCGCATCCGGGTGACTGACGATGGCAAATGTTTTGCGGCGGTTTATTTCTTCTCTAAAACTCATGGTACTGCTAACTATTAATTGGGTGCATATCAAAAATGTCGGACAACTGTTCCCTGAATTTCCATCACAAGCATATCGTCATTAATAATCGACCCTTTATCCTCCAAGGGGTTTTAACTCCTCGTGAGTGAGAGACAAAGGGTTAAAACCCCATGGAAAGTGTCAACTATATTTGCTCACCGGCTTTATCTCACGACACCCTTGATTTCTGGCTTAGAAAAAAGAAGGCGCAAAGGTAATAATTTAGAGGCATTCACAATTTGTCTGTTTTCAAAAATAAGCATACCTTTGCCGCCGCTTTTTCCGCAAGGGATTCCTTTCCAGGGGAAACGTTTCGGATTGCGAGGAAAACAAAAGGCAAAATTTTTTAAAAAGAGCGATAAAATGAAAAGGACGTATCAACCATCAAGACGAAAAAGGGCGAACAAGCATGGCTTCCGTTCGAGAATGAGCAGCAAAAACGGGCGAAAAGTTTTAGCGCGCAGAAGAGCAAAGGGCCGGACAAAGTTGTCGGTTACGGATGAGATAAGACCGAAGTAAGGGCTAATAGCTATTGTTGTGGGCTACCTGAATGCCCACTTTAACGACTAAAGGTCAGTTTTTAAGAGCTAAACTGGCCGTCTCAAAGATTATCCCCCCGCAATCTTCTAAATCGCTTCCTAGCTTCTACGGCAAAAGTACTTCCCGAATAATCGATGAAGACCTTTTCGTAGAGTTCCAATGCTTTTTCCTCATCATTCAGTTGGGTTTCGTACAATGCGGCAAGTTCGAAGAGGGCGTTGTCGGCCCGGATTTCTTCGGGGTAGTTTTGCACGATTTGTTGGAGCATTTCAGCAGCTTGCGGGTAGTCTCCTTTTTTCTTGTAAATTTTGGCTTTGGCATAAAGGACGTCGTCGTCAAGGGAGTTTTCGGGGAATTGCTTCAGCAAGGTATCCAATTTGGCGAAAGCCTCCTCGAAGCGGTTTTGAAAAATGAGCAGGTCAGCTTGGGAATACAATTTCAAAGTCGCATCGGTGGTATCCAAACCGAGGTTGTCCATGATGAAAACCGAGAGGTCGAGGGCATCATTGGCGATCAATTTGGATGTGGAAGCTTTCAGCACCTCGAATTGCGCCTGCGCCCATTGAAAATCCCCGTGATAATAG
>CAZJYF010000616.1:0-2572 GCA_964549665.1 uncultured Saprospiraceae bacterium | reverse complement strand
ACTGGATGGAAAAGATTTTTAGAATAGGAATGGCCCTCGATTCTTTTTATGTGGCAGCCTGGCAATACGAATTGGTAAAAAAATTGAAGCGCTCTAAAAGGGCCAAAATTAGCATAATACTCCTACCGGATAGCCCACATAAAAGCTCGAAAAAAAAATGGATTTTTAATTTTCACCGAGGCTTCGATGCCAAAATATTCAGACCTTTTCCAAATGCTTTTTCCGAAAAAAACTTGAAAGATCTGTTGTCACGAAAGGAAATGATCGAGTTCAATATGAATGGTGAGATGCCAGCCCAAATCGAAAAGTACAAGCTGGATGTTTTGGTTTGGTTGAATGAATGTGAACCCGATAAGCGTTGGTATGAGGTAGCGCGTTTCGGAATTTGGTCATTTTGTCACGGACATGGAAAATTTGAAACTGCCGATATAGAATTGCTCGGTTACCGGGAATTTATGAGAAAAGAGGGAGCCAGCAAATCAGCCTTGGTGATACGGAGACATCCTGGCGATCCAGGGAAAATTGCTTATAAATCCTGGTCAAGGGTTCATTCCTTTTCTTTGTCCGAATCGCAGCATGAACCCATTTGGAAAATGCTTTCTTTTATTCCCCGAGCAATGGAAAAATTGGCTTCTTTGGGGGAAACGGCATTCTTCGGTAGTCTTGAGGATATGAGTTCTTTAAAAACGAATTATGTCCCTTCCATTTCGGAAGCATTGACCAATTTGACAATTCATTGTGCTCGTTTACTCCACAAGGTCTGGCAAAAAATCAGATTCCGGGGTCAATGGATTTTGATGCTTCACTATGGCGACAGCCCTTCCCAATCCTTTGCACGTTTCAAAAAAATGATTCCGCCTAAAGAATTATTTTGGGCAGACCCTTTTTTGATAAAACGGGACAATAAGTATTACCTATTCATTGAAGAATACCTGTTTGCAAGAGGCAAAGCCCATATTTCGGTAATGGAAATGGAAAAGGATGGCAATGCCGGGCTCCCCGTTAAAATTCTCGACGAGCCCTATCACCTTTCCTACCCATTTGTGTTCGAGTACGAAGGAAATCTCTACATGATTCCCGAGTCTTTCGAAGCCGAAAAGATTCAGGTTTTCGAATGCACCGATTTCCCTTTTTGTTGGCGACACAAGATGGATTTGATGAAAGGCTTGTGCGCGGCTGACACGACCTTGTTTTTTCACAATGGCAGATGGTGGCTATTTACTAATATTGCTGAAAACAAAGGAAGCAGCCTCGACGACGAACTCTTTTTATTTTACGCGAATACTCCATTGACAACAAATTGGAAAAGTCATCCGAAAAACCCCGTCGTTTCAGATGTCCGTAGGGCCCGGCCTGCCGGCAATATCTATTTTCAGGATGGGAAATTGATTCGACCCTCACAGGATTGTTCCAAAGTTTATGGCTATGGTTTCAAACTCAACGAAATTGAGGTTTTGACGGAAACCGAGTACCGGGAAAAAAGTATCCTGGAAGTCACCCCATGCTGGGATAAAATTCTCCGAAGAACGCACACCTTTTCCCACGCGCCCGGGTTGACCGTAATAGATGGGCAAATACACCGGAAAAGATAAAAGGTATGGTCAAGGATTGCAATTCAAAGCCTGGTTTGGAAATTGAATATCGCGCTAAACTGAGTCAGAAGGTAAACAGCCTCCTTTGCGATCATTTTGAAATTCTTGCTGGTGCTTTTCCGATCAATCTCGGGGAACCCCAATCTTTAAAAAAATCCAGGTGAAGACAACTTATCTTTTCGGCATCGAAATCTACGGCCCGTTTGTAACCTTTTTTTGTAAAGTGTTCACACAAATCTTTGTCACTCAATAATTTACCTAAAGAAGTAGCCAGCAAGTTTACCTCGCCGACAGGATAGAGCAGCCCGTATTGGCCTTGCTCGATGCTATCTTTGAGCTTGATATTCAAATCCGAATCGGGACTAAGAATCTCCCTGGGGCCGGAAATGCAATCGGATGCAACTACCGGTGTGCCGCACGCCAGGGACTCGATAATGCTATTTGGAAGACCCTCCCATTCGCTGCAAAGCACCGAAATATCCGACTTGGCGAGATAGGTCAAAGGATTGGATTGGTAGCCCAAAAAATGCACCCGCTTCCCCAATTGAAGTTCCTCGGCGAGACATTCAAGATTTGCTTTTTCATTTCCCTCTCCCACGAATAGGACATCTGTGTCGGGATAGCTGTATTTAATTAATGAAAAGGCCCGGATTAGATCATCGAGTCGTTTTCCTTTTACAATTCGGCCAACTGAAATGATGTATTTTTTTTCGGGTAAAAATTTAAATGCCTCGGCTTCTTCATTTGCCTTTTCTTTAATTGCCGCCAAATTGTGCGGATTATAAATCGTAAAATGCCGGGGATGGTCCCAAAGGTCTAAATAATCGTCCAGTTCTCGCTTCATGGTCTCACAAATGGAAAGAATGGAATCTGCCCTGTGGAATATGTACCGGAAAACTCGCTTGGCAAAAAGCCGGTAAAAATAAGGTTTGCGGTCGAAATTTATCCTTGAGTGGACAACGATTTGGGCATGGTGGGAC
>CAZJYF010000615.1:0-2580 GCA_964549665.1 uncultured Saprospiraceae bacterium | reverse complement strand
TGTTCGGTGGTTGTTTGATTGGAATTTTCCATTGTGTGATTGTGTGTTGATTTTGGATTTATTTCTTCATCCGAATGTTCTCCTGCCTCCATAAGTTCGCTTTCAAAATCCAAAACATCTTTTTGGAAGTTTTCTTCGTCCGGCAAATTTTTTGGGTCGGTGAGATTCAATCCAATCGCTTCCCATTCCTTCGTCAATTGGGTGAATTCGGCATCTTCCTCTTCTGTGAATGGTTCAGTCCAGGGAACCTCATCAAAAGGGCTGAGCCAATCATGGCGAAAGACTTCCTCATTTTTGGGGGTCTTCAGTTCCGGGTTGACTTTCACGGCCCTTTTATAAAAAGAACTGGCAAGGGATTTATCCCCTAAGCGGTGGTACATACAGGCGAGGTCGTAGTTGGCAAAAGGATGGCGGCGGTCGAGTTTGAGGGTTTTCTTGAAAAATTTTTCGGCTTTCCAATGTTTCCCAAAATAGTCCTCTAATAAAAGGGCGATGCGATAATGGGCATCCACATTTTTTTTATTTTTTTTAATGGCTTTCCTGAAGTATCTCAGAGTCGTTTTCTTATCGTTTTCAAAATCGCTCATGGTGATAATTCCCAGCCTGTAAAAGGCGTCGGGGAAGCTGGAATCGAGAGCAACTACTTTTTCGTAGCAGTTCTTTGCCGCGAGGAAGTCGTTTTGCAATTCCCGCAGTTCCCCAAGGAGAAAATAGGCACCCACATGTTTGGGTTTGTGCGCCAAAAGGATTTCCAACTCCTTGGCAGCCTTCTTGAAATTGTGGTCGTATTTTGCGAGTGCTAAGGAATAATGATATCGCAGGTCAGTGTCGGAAGGATGTTGAGCCAAAAGGTTTTCAAAAATTTCCAAACCTTTTTGGATAGTCCCCGACTGGAGTAGTTTATATGCTTCAGCGAGGTCGTCTTTGGCATCCAAAATTTCTTCCTTTTCCGAATTGGGAAGCAAGATGATTCCCGGTTCTTCCTCCTCGTCTTCGGAATTATCGTCTTGCAAAGAATCGGTGGAGGAATATGGGAATTCGGGTTCTTCTTCCAAGCTAGCCTGAATAGCCGATAATTCTTCAAATTCTTGTTCAAAATCAGGGGTAGTAGGCTCCACTACAACCTTCTTTAGATCTTCATTTTCTTTGTGGATTTCCGTTTTAGCCGTGCCGGTTGATTTCTCCACTCCCTTTTCTGCCAGCAAATCCATTCCCGGAATTTGGGAGAGGTCAACCGGTGGTTCTTCGGGTGGGGCTTCAGCCTCCGTTTCGGTGTTTTCTTCTGCCGTTTTTATAAGGGAATTTCCTATAAATTTAAAAAATGCATGAAAGTTATTTTCAGAAAATTCTTCCAGGGTGTAGCAGCTCATTTCTCTCAAATTTCGAAGGAATTCCCCTATTTCGGAGGCGATGGAGCGGGTAATTTCCAATTCCTTATCGAGGGTGTGCTCTTCGCCGGGAAACAAGCTTCTTTTTTGCTTGCGCAATTCCATGTATTGGTCCTGCCAATAGTTCATATATTTCAAAACATCACTTATCCGGTCAAAAGAAGTGGGAATGGTTTCCATTTCTTCGGTTCCTTCTTTCCGGTATTTCCCGTCAATGATGAGGGGTTGAATTTTATTTGCGGCTGAAAAGCTTTTTAAGACATCACAAATCTTGTAGACGCTATTCGCCGATTTCAGGAAGTTGTCGCTGACAAGCAATACGACGGGAACAGTAGCTTTCGCCAATTGCAATCCGAGGCTTTTTTCTGCAGTTGGCTGACTGCCATAAATCGCCTTCACTTGCACACCTTCTATGCGGAGGTCTTCAATTGCCTTTTCAGCAATATCCCGATTATCAGGATGGTAGCCAATTATGCAAGCTGTGTTTTTTGCCATTTTCTCGCTTGGTTGATTCAATAATTTAGTTGGTGAAGGAATAAAGAAAGTGAAATTATCTCAACATTCTGCTTCATTAGCTACCAACTGCCTGCTTGCCCTCGGCCAATAATTGTTTCACGAAAGTGTCAAATTCTTTTGTAAAAGCCTCGTATTGGCTGGTTGCCGGACCAGAGAAACCAGTGTTTATTTTCCGTACTTTGTTGTTTCTGTCCAAAAAAATTAAAGTCGGATAAGAAAGAATATGATTCAACATCGGCAAAGACTTCACAGCCTCCTCTTTCTTGTAATAACCTGCGTAAACCATTTCGTAATCCATTCCAAAATGCTGTTTGTAGGTTTGTATGGCTCGGTTAGCCTTCTCTTTGCCCCGATGTTTTTCAAATGCCAGGGCGATGACTTTTAAATCCGGAGACTTATTCTTTTTCAAATAATCCACTAAAAACCGGGTCTCATCTCTGCAATTTGGACACCAGGTTCCGAGGATTTGAACGATTTTAATTTTGTTCCGGTATTCTTCATTTTCGGGTGAAATCATTTTTCCGCTGGGATTTTCAAAATCGAAATTCAGCGTCTCAAAACCTTCCACCAAGGCGGTCAGCGTATCGGGGTCGCCCAATTGAAAATCGGGATTTCGGCGCCCTTCCCAAGTTGCTTTGAAATGTTTGCCCGACCGGAAACTGCCGATAAGGCTGCC
>CAZJYF010000614.1:0-2583 GCA_964549665.1 uncultured Saprospiraceae bacterium | reverse complement strand
TTAATAACGTGCCAGTTGGAAAGGGAAAAACACTTGTTACTCAAAAATTCTGATCCCCATCGCCTCCTTTTTTCAAATCATCGTTCTTGATTCTCGATCTGCGTTCTTTGGCTTTGAAGTCCAACTTCCCGAAGCGGTAGCCGAAACTCAGCCCATAAGAACGGAAGGGAATCGAAAACAAACTCGTTTGTTTGAAGCCGTCCCCTTCGAGGCGGGAGTTGAAGGATTTGCTGCGGCTAAAGAGTTGGACGATGCGGATGCCGATGTTGCCCCGCTTTTTAAATAGTTCTTTCCGGGCGCCAAAACTGTACATCGAGAAGGAAGGATTGCTGCCCTGCAAGGTGCGCCGACTCGAACGGAACATGCCGAAGCCTTCGACCTTGATGCCATTTTTAAAGGACAAGGTGGAGGTCACAAAGGAACTGTAGATGACCCCATCATTGGTCAGGTTGATGCCTTCGACCTGGCTGCGGGTGCTGTAAGAAGACAGGTTTATATTTCCGCGAATGGTCAATATTTTTTTGATAGTCCCGGAGCCGAAAAAGTTGAAACCATATGTATTGTTGTGGCCTATGTTCAGGTAAGTCGTCGAAGAAAAAACCTCGTCGCCCTCCTGCACAACGCCCGTCAGGAAGCTCTCGATGATGTCGTTGGTGCGTTTGTAATAGACGGCGGCATTCAACACGATTCCTTTTATGAAGGTGTTGTAGCCCAATTCCACCTGATGAGTTATTTCGGGGTTCAATTTCGGGTTGCCTTGTGTGCGGTTGTTGCGGTCGGTTTCATTGGTGTAGGGGTTGATGAAGAAAAGGCTGGGGCGTTGAATTCGCTTTGTATAACTTACTTTCAAACTTGAAAAATTCTTGAGCTTTCGGGAAAAAATGAAACTCGGGAGCAGGTTGCCGTAGGTGTTGTTGAAGGAGGGGTTATCGTGTTCGAATTTCCCATCGATGTCGGTATATTCGTATCGTGCCCCGGCGACGAGACCGTATTTTTTGCCCAAATTGAGGTTCCAGGAGGCATAGCCTGCATAGACTCTTTGGTTGTAGTCAAAAATATTGGAACGGGCAAAATCAGCGATAAACCGGCTCGATTCGACGCTAATCGTGTCGAACTGATAATCGCTTTGGAGGTCGCGAAAAACGGTTTTAGCCCCAACCTCCAATTTGTATTTTTTGCCGAAAGGCTGAGCATAGTCCACTTGAAGAGTCGTTTCCAAATTGGTCCCGTCGTTATTGCTCAATTCCCGAAAGCTCAGGTAATCGTGATTGCCTCCCTGGTCCACATCCGAATCCTGGTTATTGACATTGCCGCTCAATTGAAAGCCAAAAGACAATTCTTTTCCCTTTTTATGGGCGAAGGTTTTGGTGTAGTCGTTGGTCCAATCAAAACCGGAGGTCAGCGAATTGTTGAGGGTTTTCCTCGAAGATACATCCTCCACGGAACGCGCCGGGTCAAACAGGCGCGCATCGGTATTTCCGTTGCGGTCGAAGCTGAAGCCGTGAAAGCGAAGCGAAGAATTGATCGCATTGTAGGCGTTTATATCGTAAAACGCACCGGCGTTGCCGTGAAATCCAATTCTGGAAGTTCTGGTCACGCCATCCTGCATCAAGCTTCTGAGTTGTCCGTCGGAAAGGGTATCCGTGCGGTCAAAATCGAAGGTGCCATTGCTCGGCAAGGAATAGTGAACCGAGCCGCCCCCGTTAAAACCGAAGCGACCTTTTGCTGCGCTCAAATTGACGGTCGAATTGTTCAGCCTCGTTCCGACGGAAGAATTTACAGAACCGGTAAAGCCCTGCACCCGCTTTTTCTTCGTGATGATATTCAGGATGCCCGCACTCCCTTCCCCATCGTATTTTGCCGTTGGCGAGGTAATCACTTCGACGCTTTTTATTTGGTCGGCGGGTATAGATTTGAGGGCATCGGCTACACTGGACGAAAACATGCCGGAGGGCCGGCCATTGATTAAAATCCGAATGTTGGAAGAACCTCGCAAGGTGACATTGCCATCCATATCAACGGACAACAAGGGCACTTTTCGCAACACATCCGCTGCATCGCCGCCGGCATTCGTCACATCTTTTTCCGCATTGTAAACGATTTTGTCAATTTTCGTTTCAATAATGGCAGCTTCCCCCGTGACGGTGACTTCCTCTAACATAAGACTTTGGGACGCAAAAACAATTTTCTTCAAATTGACATCCGGCCTTTTGGGCGTCAAATGGATTCCTTTCAAGACTTTGGTTTCATATCCCAAAAAAGAAAGGTTCAGGTCGTATGTGCCAATGTCAACGATGAGTTTGAACTGACCTTTTTCGTTGGTAATGATGCCGTTCACTTCTTTGCCGGTTCTGGGTTCCACCAATACCGCAGTTGCAAATTCAACGGGCTTATTCGTCATGGAATCGAGCAAAATGCCGGTGACCTTACCTTTGACGGCGGGTTCCTTTTTTTTCTGCCATTTGGAATGGTTTTGTGCCAATAGGGAAACGGACAGTAAGATTGCTGCCGCAAAAAGAAAGGTGCTTTTCATCGCCGGGTAATTGATTTCTTAAAAAATGAAACGCAAAAATACGCAAAAGC
>CAZJYF010000613.1:0-2598 GCA_964549665.1 uncultured Saprospiraceae bacterium | reverse complement strand
AAGAATCACCTGCTGAAAGAAAACTATTGATGCCAGGCCTTTTGTTCAATATAGACTCTCAAATCTTCCAACATGTCGTTACTCATCTTTTCTTTGGTATAATTTGGCATGTAAGCCCGTTTCCACGGCACCGGCGAAGTGCCATAACGCGCCACCTGATAGACCGAATAACGGGAATAGGTGGGAAAGTGTTTTTCCAAAAATTGAAAAGAATAATTGGAATTGTCGAGATTGAAAAAAGAGTAGCGTTTGTTTTTATGGCAATGCAGGCAACTCAGTTCATAAATCAGCTTGCCATTTTCCGGGTCGCCTTTTTTGGAGTAGCCCATTTTCCGGTCTTTGGGCGGGTCGAGAAAAGTTGCAGGTTCACCCTGCAAATAATGCGATTTAATTAGGGCAATCGCAGCCGGTTTCTTTTTCCCACTTTCCAGCGCATCTTTTATGCTTTGCATCTCCCATTCCGCCAAATTCAGGTCGCCCACTTTCAAATCAATAGTCCAAAGATAGGCAAGCACTGACTCCAGTTCCCAATCTTTTAGTCGCCGGCCCTGCGAGCATTCCGTGGCACAAAGTTGAATAGCTTCCCTGAGGTTATGGCGGGTTTTAAGAACCAGGTCGCCATATTTTTTTTCATAATCGCCATTGTAAAAACTACTTCGATTAACGGCCCCGTACAAAGTCGACCCCTGAAGATAGGGCAATCCTTTTTCTTTGGAATAAATCAATCTGGCCTGTGGGTCAACCACACTCAAATCGGGTTCATCCCGTACGACATTGTGACAGGCAGTGCAAACAAAATGCTTACTTTGCTTTCCCGTTTTCCCTCTTTTAGGCCTCGGGGCAATTCCCGTCAAGACAATTGCCTTTCCGCGTTCGGCAAAAACGCCCCGGATGTGACTGTTGGGCTTTGCATAGGAAGACGAGTCGCCCAAATTATCTAAAACCTCTGCGACGGAAGTCGTTTCCTCCACTTCCAAAAAGTTTGCGGGAGAAGTGAGATTTCCAAAAAAGACCACAGATAAAATAGAAAGGAAGATTAGCAAATATTTTTTCATGTGTCAGAATTTAAACATTCAATAAACATGAGATCAATGGGTCAATAAATCATAATAGCAGTGAATCTGAGCTTACAAATTAAAAATTCTCGAGATGGTGAAACCGATTCTGAATTCACCGTCGAACCAATTGGCGTTTGTGTTGGAGGGTATGTAGTCAGTGGGCATAATGCCTTTCGCATTGGTGAAATTGAGTTGAAAAACGTGCCCTCCCGTTTCAAATTCCAACCCAAAACCGAGGATGGGGTAATAATCGACAAAAGGGTCATCCTCGCTCGTGAAGGGACTCTGTTTTCCGTTCAACGGCAGGGTGAAATCGGCTATTAGCCCCAGTGATTTGGAAATTTGAATTCGGGTGGCCACCCCTACATCCGCAAGGTCATTTTCATCATTGTGCGGCACCAGATTCCGGTGGGTGTAGCCACCGGACAATTGCAGGGAAAACCAGTCAGAAAACTTACGGCCGATTATAGCATCAAAGTGATAAACCATCCGGTGAGCAAATTTGCCGAAACGGTTAATCCCCTCAGAATCCAAATTCTTTTTTTGGGTAGAAATCGAAGAAACACCTGCCACTACCAAAGAAACCGGCGACCCGCCGGAGGCTTGCTGAACGAAGCGGTATTTCAGCGTGGTACTAACCAATTGTTTTAATGGGCCTGCTCCTTTGGTGCGAAACACACCCACCGATAAATTATTCGCCAAGCCATATTCTCCGCCAATTAAAACATCGGTAGAGTTGTCGAGCCCGTAGAAGGTCTTCCAGTTGCCCCCTGCCCCGAACATATCGCCGAAGCGGTGGGTGATCCGGATGTCGAGTTTGTGTTTTGGGAGCATTTCAACAGAGGGAGAATTGATTACCCAACGGTCTTTGAAGATTTGAAAAACGGGTTCCTGGGCCGTCAAATGAAACGAAAAAAGAAAGATGCATAAATTAAAAAATGCGGTTTTCATATTTTTTTGGTGTTGGTTTTAAAAAATATATTTTTCGAAAAAGGGAAAATATTTCCGCTCTTTTTATGACGCGAACAAAGGCAGGCTAATTTTCCGGAAAGCCCGCATTTATCCAACATTTAAAAATATCTAATTCAAGGTCGGTCAAATTATCTTTTTGCGATTCACCATAGACAGACCTGTCGGGAGGCATCCCGACCGAAGGGTCACTCCTCAAATTGACCACCCTGTCCTGAACGGTTCCAAAAAAAGGTTGCATGCCGCCGTAAGAGCCAAAATCACCTAGTTCCCCGTTGGTTCCGCCGCCGTCGTGACAACCCGTGTAGGCACAACTTGCGTCAATGATGTCTTTTAAGTTAGTATTATAGGTCGCCATTAAGCTGTCGCAGAATTCAGGTATAGCGGGCGGAGGTAATTCATCCGACGTACAGGAAGACGGTAGCCAAATAAAAAGCGCGCTTAAACTTATCAGTAACAGAAATTCAAAAACTCTTTTCATTATCAGGTTGTAATTATTTTGTACTATGAAGGTGAAAATTCAGGCTTAAAATTAATAAATTCCAATGGGGAATTACTGTGTTTGTCAATT
>CAZJYF010000612.1:0-2610 GCA_964549665.1 uncultured Saprospiraceae bacterium | reverse complement strand
TTATTAATTACATAATCCTTGCTTCCCAAATGCTCATACAACAAGCCGGTTTCCTTTAGTAGGTTGCCTACAATTTGTTCAAGACTCGCGTTTTCCAACAAATCATCATCCACCTCAACTCCTTTCAGTAAATCTGCATCGTAAGTAAATACCACCTGGAATTTTTCACTGAGCTCCTCTAATACTTCTGTCAGCGGCCGTTCCACAGCTGGCCCCGTCAAAAAAATGACGGTGAAAGAGAACGCGGCAACTGCCTTGAAAAAAAACAATCCTGCCAACAGTAGCCGTGAGATGTAAAAGGTAAATTTAAGTTTCATAATTTTTTCTGTTTAAAAGAGTAAGTTGTGAAAAAAATTACTGGTTATTTGCGCGCGCACAAGTGGGCAGGTACGCCGACGCGTATAGCAAAATATTTCGCATAAAGTCTAGAAAGGGAATATGTACTTAGGCCGTCCAAAAGTGGGGCTATTAAATATTTCCATCCCCAATTTTGCTGCACAAATTTGGAAGCAGGACACCCTAAATAATAGTTTTGAAGAAGGTAGTTTTTTTACATTTTTTTTGTTGTTTCTTAATCGATTGCATGAATAACCAATTGGTTGTCAACCTTTTCGATGATAACGCCTGCAGACTTTTCAATAGTTTTTATACAAATATCCAGGTTTTCCATGGGAACCCCCCCATTGATGGTTTTATTACCGCTCTCTTCATTTTGAAATACCACCTTAAGCCCATAGGTTTCTTCAATTTTTTGCATTGCTTTCCTTAAGGGAAGGTTATCAAAGATTAGCGTCCCATCCTTCCAGGAGGTGTGCAACTCCACGCGAACAGTTTGCTTTTCTTCCACCACTTTGTTCATTTTGGAAGAAAAGGACACCAAATTTCCGGGTTTCATTTCTTTTTGAATACCGTTATTTAATTTGAGAACGACTTTTCCTTCTTCCAATACCACTTGGGTTACTTCATCTCTACTGTTGACGTTGAAAACCGTTCCCAGCACTTCTACGGTTAAATCATCCGTAATCACAAGGAATTTTGCCCCGCTTTCCGGTTTTTTCTTTACGCGGAAAAAGGCTTCTCCCTCTAACTTCACGGTTCTTGGATCGTTCGAAAAATATTTCAAAGTAGAATGGGCATTCAAATCTACTTCAGTGCCATCGGGCAAAGTGAAATTCAAGCGCTCGCCGAAGGCAGTACGGTGGACAATTTCTTTGGGTGGCAAAAACAAGTTGAACAGAACCGACACGGCAATCAACACGACAATAGCGGCAGCCACTCGTAGCCAAGTCCTGCGGTTGGGGTTCCGGTTTGTCGCCAGAATAAATTTATCTGGTTTTTTAAACCCTTCACCTTCAACTGATATTTTGTTTTTTATCATCTCAAAAAGTTCGGTTTTCACCTTTTTCTTTTCCAATGATTCCAAAATAGCCGGGTCATCTTGAAAAGAATCATACCATTGCTGATACAACTTCTTACCTTCCGCATTTGGATTCCCAGACAAATACTCACGGAGTAGTTCTTCAATTTTTTTCTTATCCATCGAAAAGAGTCAATAAAGATTATTCGGAAAAAATAATATCCTGTCGAATCATTAATTAAGTCGGTTTAGTCCGGCTCATCCCCTACTTTCTTGTAAAAAAAATAAGCACTGGTCTTAGGCTAGAAAAGGAAATAAATTTCTAGACCCACACATCATTGTCAAAGCACGATTATCATGAAAGGGAGAGAAAAATAATTGCCAAAGCCAGCATGGTATATTCCCGAAGATGGTGGCGGAGAATTTTTAATGCCTTGGTAATTTGATTTTCCACCGTTTTGTGGGAGATGTCCAGCCTGTCGGCGATTTCCCGGTTGGTGAAGTGCTCATTGCGGCTCAATTCATAAACCTGCCGGCAGCGGGGTGGCAATTGGCCAACTGCTTCTTTCAAAGCATTGTTCAGGTCGGAGAGACCTATTTGTTCAGCAGTAGCGTTGTCTTGGGCATGATAAAAACGGCTAATGTGCAGGATGTATTTTTCCCGAACGATTTCCTTGCGGATATGGTCCAGGATAATGTTCCGCAAAGCTCCAAACAAATAGGAGGAAACATTTTTCCGTATGGCGAGGCGAAAGCGGTTTTTCCACAGGTCAGCAAATAAATCCTGCACCAATTCTTTCGCTATTTCAACAGACTGCACCCTATTCAAAGCTACGACAAATAATTTTTCCCAATACTTTTCATACAGGACCGTAAACGCCTGTTCATCTCCTTTAGCCAAAGCATCCAGCAAGGATTTGTCTGACATAAAAACACGCATAATATCATACGTTAGGGTATAAAAATGATATCCATCAGCAGCTTTTGCATTATTTACATTTCTAAAGATAGATTTATTTCTGCCAATGTAAATGTAAAAAAAGTTTTTTTTTGAAAAAATCCCTGTTTCCATTTTAACCTGAGTTTTGGATAATAAAAAACTCCGCTAGGGGTGACCCCTGTTGTTGTTATGTTATAATTAATTGTATATCTGAGGTGCTTCCTGATCGTGTGAGTGGTGTGTAGGGAAGTAGTGGTGTGTTATGAGGAAGGATTGGTGGGGTGTTGTTATGTGTATGGAAATTGTGATGAAG
>CAZJYF010000611.1:0-2614 GCA_964549665.1 uncultured Saprospiraceae bacterium | reverse complement strand
GCCCTGTAGTGGGGGAGGCACCGGTTGTCACATCTCGAACGTAGCCGCAGAACCCTTGCCCTGCAATGCGGATAGCGCCCTTTTTATCCAGTTGGATTTTGATTTTTCCGGTCAAGGGAATGCCGGATTTTCGGTAGCCGGGAATGGGCACGAGTACGGAATTTTTGGCTACGGTGACCTGCCAATCACCCTCGGTCCCTTTCCGGGAGACGGCACGATTCCCTTTGAATTTGTGGTGACCGATAATGAACATCCCGACTGTTCTGATTTCGTCGGATTGGGTCCCGTTTTTTGCTATCCTGTGGATTGTCAGATATTTGATTTGAACGTGGAAACCGGAGATTGCAATCCCGCTACGGGGACCTATAGCCTTTGGCTCGATTTTGCCGTCGACAGTGCCACCAATTCCTTTTTCGACCTCTTTGTGAACAATGAATCTTTCGGCATTTTCGCCTTATCCGACCTTCCCGTCCATATTGATAATATACCCCATATCGGGGGTATCTTCTTCCCAAACCTTACCGTTTGCTTAAATGACAACCCGAATTGTTGCCTGACGCAGGAATTCGGTTCTCCCTGCGGCGGGGGTGACGTCTGCCACATCTTCGATGTGGTGGCCGAACCTCATCCATGCAATGACGACGGCACGTTTCTCATTGACCTCGATTTTCGATTTGAAAACGTGGGTTCATTGGGCTATACCGTGCAGGGGAATGGCATGAATTACGGTACATTCAGCTACGATGAACCCTTCATCACCCTCGGTCCTTTTCCCGGAGATGGGGCGTCCATTTTTGAATTTGAAATTATTGACAACGAATTCCAATGCTCCAATTTTACCGGCCTCGGCCCGATAAATTGCGACGGTGGGCAATGCGATATTTTCAATCTATTTGTCGAAGTAGGAGATTGCCACCCCAATGGAACCTTTCCTGTTTGGATGGATTTTGATTTTGCGAATGTGGATAATCCTCTTTTTGAGGTTTTTAATTTTAACCAATCCTTGGGCCTTTACCATTTGAATGAGTTGCCGCTTCATTTTGAAGATTTCCACGGTAGTGGAGAACCTTTTGAATTGCTAACAGTCTGTTTTAGCAATCCCTTGCAGGATTGCTGTGCCTCCGTAGATTTTAATGTGCCCATTTGTGGTGGGGGCGATTGCCATATCTCTCAGGTTTTCGCCGAAGCGGATTCTTGCAATGAGGACGGCACTTTTATGGTTTACATTGATTTCGATTTTCAAAATGTTGGAATTGAAGGGTTTACCATTGTCGGCAATGGCAGCAATTACGGCACCTTCAACTACGATGAATTACCTGTCGCGCTAGGGCCTTTTGCAGGAGATGGAACGGTTTATGAATTCCTGGTCCGCGACAATCAATTTGAGGGATGTCAAAATCACACCATTCTCGAACCGGTGTTTTGCGGCGACGCTTGCCACCTTTTCAACGTCATCGCCGAACCCCATTCCTGCGAAAACGGACTCTTTTTCGTTGACCTAGCCTTTGATTTTCAAAATGTAGGTGCAGAGGGCTACACGGTGCATGGCAATGGAAATGATTACGGAATCTTCAACTACGACGAACCTTTCATCACGCTAGGTCCCTTCGAAGCAGATAATAGCACTTCCTACGAATTCGTCATCCAGGACATTCAACATCCCGATTGCTCTGACTATGCCACGGTAGGTCCTATAGATTGCAATCCAACTAATTGCCATGTTTTCGATGTAGAAATTTTCCCTTTGGAATGCCACTCGAATGGAACATACAGCCTGCTTCTCGATTTTCAGACAGAGAATCCTTCCAATGATTATTTTGACCTTTTTACCCACGATGTACAAATTGGATTCTTTCCACTGAATGCCCTCCCTTTGACTATGAATTATTTTCCAGCAAGCGGGCATTCGACCGATTTGATAACTATTTGCATAAACGACATCCCGGATTGTTGTGCCACCATCGAATTTTTAACGCCTGATTGTGCCCACAATGTCTGGCCAGGCGATGCGAATGGCAACAACCTCGCAGATAATTTTGACCTGCTCAACATCGGTATTGCCTTTGGTTCGGAAGGCCCTGGCAGAGCAGTAGAAGGCATCGAATGGACGGGTTTGGATGCCGAAAATTGGTACCATTATTTTGAAAATTTCACCGACTACAAATATGCCGACTGCAACGGCGACGGCATCGTCAATGAAATGGATGTTGATGCCATCAGCTTAAACTACCGTCAGGAACATGGGGTAGAAGTGGAAGTAGATACCTCGCTGGGGACGGAAAATGACCCGCCTCTATTCGTTGAACTTCCCAAAAGTGGTGACCTCGAAGTGGGGGTCCCTTTCAACGCACCGATAATTTTAGGGGATGAAAATAATCCCGTAAGCGATTTTTACGGGCTGGCATTCACACTCGAGTTTGACCCCGGAATTATTGACCCACAAAGTGTCTCTCTGGCATATGATCCAAGCTGGTTGGGTGTCCAAAATGTGAACCTGTTGACCATCGATAAGACATTTGCTTCGCAGGGAATCATCGAGCTGGCTTTGGTCCGAAATGACCAAAACAACGTTTCGGGCTTTGGGCAAATAGCTGCATTTATTGGGGTCATTGAC
>CAZJYF010000610.1:0-2630 GCA_964549665.1 uncultured Saprospiraceae bacterium | reverse complement strand
CTACTCCACTAAAATGAAAAAGGTCAATCCCACTCAACAGTCCGTTTCAAGTGCGTAACATGAGTTAATAAGACAAAAGACTTTCGAGTTCGAGGACATTTTCTTAGGAATAGAAGTTGGAGAATATAAATTCTCCGCTTACATATTTTTTTTAATAGACTGATAATCAGTATTTTGATAGGGTTCAGAAGCGGAGAATTTATATTCCCCGATTTTGCTGTTAAGGCAACTCTAAACTCCGAACGCTGAACTTTGAACATGCTCCAAATTTACTTCAACCTGATTACGCAAAATATCCTCCATGGTTTCCCGCTGCCGGATGAGGAGGGCTTTTCCTTCGTGGACCATTACCTCGGCGGGGCGAAAGCGCGAATTGTAATTGGAAGACATCGAAAAACAATAGGCCCCGGCGTTGAAAAAGGCGAGGACATCCCCTTCGTGAACTTCCCCGATTTTCCGGTTTACGCCAAAGGTGTCGGTCTCGCAAATATAGCCCACCACGGTGTAAATCCGCGGCTTGCCCATCGGATTGGAAACGTTGACGATCTTGTGTTGGGCATTGTAAAACATTGGGCGGATGAAGTGGTTCATCCCCGAATCGAGGCCGGCAAAAAGCGTCGAAGGAGTGGGTTTTATGACATTTACCTTCACGAAAAACAGCCCCGCCTCGCTGACGAGAAACTTGCCCGGCTCGAACATCAGGGTCAATTCTTTCCCGTATTCTTTGCAAAATTCATTAAAGCGCCGAGAAGTTTTTGAGCCAAAATCTTGGATATCGGTTGAAATATCGTTGGGGTTATAGGGGACTTTAAACCCGCTTCCAAAGTCAATGTAATCCAGGTCGGGGAAATTTTGCGTCGCCACGTTTAATAAAATATCCGCGGCATTCAGGAATACTTCAGCATCCAAAATATCGGAGCCGGTGTGCATGTGGATTCCTTCGATGCGCAAGCCCGTGGCTTTCAATATTTTTAAAACGTGGGGTATTTGGTGAATCGAAATGCCAAATTTGGAGTCTATATGCCCCACCGAAATCTTGGAATTGCCACCCGCCATGATGTGCGGGTTGATGCGAATGCAAACCGGCACCTCCGGGTGCAAATGACCGAATTGTTCGAGGATGGAGATGGAGTCGATGTTGATCTTCACGCTGTACTTCAAAGCCTCCTCAATCTCTTCAATGGCCACGCAATTCGGGGTAAAAATGATGTCTTCCGGTTTGAAACCGACCTGGATGCCGAGCATCAATTCCTGAATGGAGACCGTGTCCAAACCCGCTCCCAATTGCTTCAAATACTTTAAAATATTGACATTCGTCAATGCCTTGCAGGCGTAGTTGATCTTCAGGGAGGGAACATCAAAAGAGGATTCCATCTGCCGGAATTGGCGCTCGATGACGGCGGTGTCATAGACGTAAAGGGGGCTGCCGTATTGTTCGACCAAATCCAAGGGGTCGATGCCGCCGTTGAGAAGAAACTGATTGTCTCGAAGTTGCATGAGTGACAATTTAGAGGTTCGAATTCAAGATTTAGGTGGCTTTGGCTTGTACTTGGAAAAGACTAAATTTTGAAACGACTCAAGTTCGAACTATTCTTGTTTCAATAATGCTTGTCAAAAAATATCTGCGATTATGAGTTTGAAACAGTTCGAATATTAGTTTGTGAGATCCATTTGAAAATTTTCAATTGCGCCGCTCTTTAGAGCGGTGAACAAGTTTGGGCGGTACTCGACTTAAGTCGTTATTCCATTCCTGGGCTTTCATCTGAAAATGCTTGGCTAAAGCCAAAAGCTTTTCTTAAATTAACACCGCCCTAAAGGACGGAGCCATTGAAAATCAGGGCCACCAATTTTTATGAAATAAGACTCACAGCTTGTTTTTTAACCCATTATTTCAAAAAAGAGTGCAAATATAGAGATTTCAACAGTAGGGTGGAAATTCAATTGAACCAATAGAGACATGGGCTCCAAATGGAAAAGGAGGACGGCTAAATATTTTGTAAATTTCGGGGAATTTCCACCATACGGGATGGCACTTGCATCTGTTTCTCGGGAATCGATGCGGATGCCAGCACTTCGATGGCACCGAAAAATTAGCTGCGTGACGGAAACGGAACTCATACAAGCCTGCAAAAAACAAGACCAGCGAGCACAGCAATTGCTGTTCGACCGCTTTTCGCCGGTCATGTTCGGTCTTTGTAAGCGCTACCTGAAGAACCGGGAAGATGCCGAGGACGTCCTCGTCGAGGGCTTTTTCAAAGTGCTGACTAAATTGGAACAATACAGCGGCAAAGGTAGCTTTGAAGGCTGGATTCGGCGCATCATGGTGAACGAAGCGCTGATGCACCTCCGCAAAAACAAAAACTTAAAAATGACCTTCGAAATCAACAACCTGAACCTCAAAACGATGGTCACCGTAGAAGACGAATTGCAGGCAGCAGACATCCTGAATTTATTAGACCGCCTGCCGACCGGCTACCGGACGGTCTTCAATTTATACGTCCTCGAAGGCTACAAACACCGCGAAATCGCCGAAATGCTGGACATCAGCATCAACACCTCTAAGTCCCAGTTGATCCTGGCAAAGAAGCGGATGCAGGGGTTGGTGAAATTGCAGGCGTTTTCGGGGGAGA